>JAIVIG010000283.1:0-27621 GCA_020200675.1 Actinomycetota bacterium | reverse complement strand
ACCAAGAACGCCCTGCTCGGGCTCCTGCGAGGCTGGCACGGGCCTGTCCCGGCCCTGATCGAGGCAACCGAGGAGCCCGCGATCCTGCGCACCGACATCTACGACCGCGATCCTCCGAGGAAGCGTTGGGGGGAAGGGCGGGTGACACTCCTCGGAGACGCGGCCCACCCGATGACCCCCGACCTCGGCCAGGGGGCGTGTCAGGCCATCGAAGATGCGGTGGCGCTGGCGAGGTGCCTCGGACGGCACGAGACGGGCGTTGCCGCCGCACTCGCTCTCTACGAGGCCCAGCGCATCCGCAGGACGGCGTGGATCGTCCGCGGCTCCCGGCGCACCGGCCGCATCGCCCAGATGCAAAACCCGCTGGCGTGCCGTCTACGCGACGCTGCCCTCAGAGCACTCCCCTCCCGCTTGCAGATGAAGCAGCTCGAGGCGATGATGGGCACGAGGAGTAGTAGGGACACCGATCCGACGAGCATTGGGGGTAAGCCCTAGCGGAATACCAAGAGCGCGTCGCCTCCCAGGATGACGACCGAAGCGCCCCACCAATCTCCCGAGCCGGTGATCGCGATCCACGGGAGGGACAAAATGGAGCTTCGCCTGAAGTGCGGCCGGTACTCTGCGCTGCGGGCTCCCTGAAGGGCTCGTCGAACGAGGCGTGAGCCCTTCAGGGGGCCCGCAACTCGCGCCAGATGGCGGGGAGAACCTTGGCGGGGTAGCGCCAGCTTATAAACGACGCGCCGTGCTCGCGGAGGCGGTAGCGGATGGGAACCTCTTCGAACGCGCATCCCTTGCGCAGCAGGTCGAGGGTGAGCACCTGCGCGTAGTTGTAGTCGTGGCTAATTTTGGCCGCCGCCGCTGCCTCTCGCGAGAAGGCTCGCATTCCCGTTTGCCCGTCCGTCATGCGCCGCCGCGTGAGAAGCACGAGCAAAAGGGTGAAGGCGTGGTTCCCGATCCGGCGGTAGAGTTTCATCTCTCGCACCCCATCGAGGAACCTGCTCCCCAGCACGTAGTCCGCTCGTCCGGCCAGGATCGGCTCCACGAGACGCGGTATGTCCTCCGGGTAATACTCGAGGTCCGCGTCGAGATAAGCGACGGCGTCGGCGCCGCGCTCGACTTCCTCGTCCTTCGCGGGGACGACGACGGCGAGGCGTTTCACGAGCGCTCCCGGTCGAGGGCTTCCGTGAGAACGCGGCCCGTGGAGCCCTTGGGCGGCTCGACGCCGAGAAGGCAGCCGATGGTCGGGGCGAGATCCAGGATAGAGCGTGGGTCACTCACCACTCGTCCCTGCGCGATACCGCTGCCCCACATCGCGAAGGGGACGAAGCGTTCGCCCTCCGAGAGGTGGCCGTGGGCGCCGATGCCGCGGCCCTGGCCGTGGTCGGCCATGAGGATCACGGCGGCGTTCTGCAGGTAGCCGCGCTCCTCGCACCACCCCATGAACTCCTCGATGAGTCCGTCGGTGATCTCGATGCGCTCGACGTACTCGGGGTAGTAGGTTCCCCTCGTGTGGCCGTTCTGGTCCACCGCGAGGAGCTGGAGGACGAGCAGGTCCGGGTCGTGGCTCTCGAGCTCGCGCCTGGCGGCGGCGATGAGGTTCTGGTCGATCTTGTCGTTGTGCGCGACGCTGGTCACGCTCGCGACGTCGTCACCGAAAGCGTCGATAAGGTGCGCAATGCCGACGAGCCTCCCCACCTTCCCGCGCCGCCGCAAAACGTCGAAGATGCTCTCGACCCTTAAACCCAACTTCAGGACGAGGTTCGAGGCGATACCGTGCCTCTCCGGAGCAGCGCCGGTCAGCATCGAGGAGAAACACACGACCGTGCGTGCCGGGTAGACGGTCTCGACGCTCTCGTAGACCGTTCCCGAGGCCATCATCTTCTGCAGGTAGGGCTTCTCGGCCTCGCGGAATCGGTCGAGCCGGCAACCGTCGATGACGACGACGATGACGCGTTCGGCGAGCGGAGCGCCGTCGTTCACGTCCCGCGTGGGCTCCGTGGGATAGACGGGCTTCCAGTCGAAGAACTTTCTGTGGATCAGGTAGCTCGCCATACCCAGTGCGGCGGTGAAGATGAGAACGAGCGAGATCCTTCCGGCGTTCAAGGGCTCCTGGATCAGGTACTCCAGGGTAAAGAGCGCGAGCAGGGCTTTTGGCGCCTGCTCCAGGAAGTTCCCGCTGGTCGAGTCCGGGTTCTCGAGCACGAGCCTCCAGAACCGCACGAAGTTGGTCTTGGGCGCCCCGGTCCTTAAGTGGTAGTAGAACGTGCCCCAGAAGAAGACGGTGAAGAAGACGTAGAGCCCGAGGGCGAGGGCCAGCGCACCGGCGTCCACGAACCGGAAGACGAGCACGAAGACCGCGAGAAACCCCCACAGCGCCCATCTGAGCTTCAAGGGGAAGTCGTAGCGGACGAAGAGCACCACGAGCGTCGCGGTGAGGAGGAGCGCCGGCAGCGCGCGTCCCCAGAACTCCCCGCTCCCGAGCTCTAGCGCGTGCAGAAGGAAGAAGACGCCGAGCACAAAGACCGGATGGAAGGACTTACCTTCGTTGAGCACGTTCCAGCAACGAGCAGCGACTATCTCAAACTTCGACGCCGGCTTCATCAGGCTTCCTCTCCTTTCGGACGGCCGCCAGCCCCTCCACGAACGCGAAGGGAGCGGCGGCAAGAGCGTACAGGAACTTCACGGCGTGGGTGGCAACGGCGGCGACGAAGGCGTACTCGGCCGGCACCCCGAAAGCGAGCAGTATGGCTACCATCCCGGCCTCGTAGGTCCCGAGGCTTCCGGGGGCGAGCGGGACGGCCGCGACGAGGACCGCGAAGCAGGTCGCGGCGACGACCTCCGCGGAGGAGAGCCCCAGGCCGAGCCCCCACCCCACTACGAGCAGGATGCCCGACTCTAGCACCCACGCCGGGGCCGCGAACGCGAAAGACCGGAGGAGGTTCGCCCACGTAGTCTCTCGCAACGCCGTCCGCGCACGAGCCGCGTACTGCCCGACGACGCCGAAACGGGCGCCGAAGGAGGCGGGTAGCCTCAGGCGAGCCAGCACAAAGAGTGCTACCGCTACCCCGGCAAAGATCAGGATTGGAAAAGAGATCCCTCCCCACCCGCCGGAGCCGGCCAGAGCCAACGACACGACCAGCACCGCGAGCAGCCCCGCGAGGTCCACGAGCCTGCTCAGGACGACGCTCACCACGGCCTCCGCGGTAGACACATCCCACCGCGAGAGGGCGTACATGCGGGCCATGTCCCCGGTCTTCGCGGGAGCGGCGTGGTTGAGGAAGAGGGCGCCCATTAGCCAGGCAAAGAGCTTCGCGATGGGGACCCGCGCCCCGACCAGGGGACGCCAGGATGCGGCCCGCAGGACGAACGCCCCGGTATAGGCCAGAAGGGCGAGCGCCACTTCGAGGGGATGCCCGGTCGCGTAGCTCGATGCCTCGCGTAGGTCCACGGGGGCCAGCGCGAGGGCGAGCGTGAGGAGTACGGCCATCCCGACGGAGACGAGCGTGAGCCGGGTTCTCAAGTCTGCTCCAGCTCGTATACGCGGAATCCCTGGCGCTCCTCGTATGCGCCGCGGGGCACGTCCTTGAAACCATCTTCGAGCCGCAAGAAGCTCACCTCTTCCCTATCCACCTCTCGCAGCCGCAGCCCCTGGAAGACGGGCTTGTGTTTCTCTTCGACGGTCACGTAGACGGCGCCTTCGAGGAGTCCGGCCTCCCGGAGATCCGGCACCTCCCGGCGAAACTGGTCCCGCTCGTAGCCCGCCTCGCTTCTACGATCGCGTATCCCGCGAGGAGACAGAGGCCGGGGAACACTACGGATACGAACCGCCGGGTGGCCCAGGGAAGGTCGGGCGCCACGTTCGGCAGCGCGACGTACAAAAAGCCGAACGCCAGGACCGCCCCCAGAAAGAGGGCTCGCGCCGCGTCCAGCCGGTACGCCGCCACTACGAACCCCACCATCCCCAACACGGCCACGACGGGAGTAAGGAACCACACCATCCGGACCGCGACCTGGCGGTCGTAGGCGTTGAACCCGGCCATAGAGCCGTCACCTCCCCAATACTCCGGCAAGCCCACCCAGGGCTCCGGCAGGACGAAGTAAACCCACAGGGCGGCCCCGAGTAGGGCCAGCGCCGCGAGAAGAGCGGCTCTCCGTCCGTGGAGAGCCAGCAGAGGTTCGTATCCCCCACTCCACGACCGGCGCAGCACCAGTACGGCGGATGCCATGAGGAAAGCTCCCCCAAGGAGGTACGGGGAGAGCTGCAGGACGTTATCGGGGACGTGGAGATCGCGGATGAGGTTCAGGTAGCGCTCTCCGACGGTGCCGGCGTAGAGCAGCATCCCCCCACCCGCGAGGAGCAGCGGGACGCAGAGGGAGACCCACTTGCGGGGTGAGCGCCCGAGCAGGACGTCGTGCAGAATCAGGGCCGGTATGACGAGCGCGGCCAGGAAGGCGTCCACCCGGATCATCATGGCCCCACCGAGCAGAGCGCCGGCCAGCACGCCCGTCCCCACTCCCCCACCCCGGACGAATCGGGCGGCGAACCACAGACCCGCCAGGACGAAGAACTGGGTCATGATCTCGCTCGATGGGTAGCGAGCCCACCAGACCTGCGCGTAGCTGACCGCCAGCAGCGCCGCCCCCACAAACCCGGTCCACTGTCCGAAGAGCTCCCCGCCCAGCACGAACGCCATCCCGACCGCCAGGGCCCCGAAGACGGGTACTACGTAGAGTTCGCCCCAGATGTCGCCCGCCAGGTTCCCGAGGCCGAGCCAGGCGAACGGTCCGGGAAAGAACTGCGGCACCACGAGGTCGACGCCGTGGATGTAGAAGCCGGGGTGCTTGGCCTCGTGCTCGAACTCGTGGAAAGAAGCGACCGCGCCGACCAGGGGATCCCGGGTGAGTAGTTCCCCGGTCCGGGCCAGCTTCGCGGCAGCCACCGCGTACACACCCGGGTCGCGGTCTTTCAAGACGTACTCGGCCGGGTGGGCGTAGAGCGCGAACGCTCCCGCCACGAGCCCCAGGGCTCCGAGGTCCCACCGCCCGGGGCGGGCTCGCGCCTCGCCCCTTCGAGAGAAGGCCCACGCGACCACCGCACAAACGCCGAGGACGCCGAGAATGACCGGTACCTCGAACCTTCCCAGAAGGGCCAGCGCCACGAGGACGGGCGTGGAGACGGCGGCGGCGCAGGCGACGCGCAGCAGCGCTAACTCGGCCCACCCGTCCCCTTTGCGCGAGAGGGACGCGCCGAGAAAATAGCCCGGCAGGTACACGAACATAGGGATGAGGAACGCCGAGATCACGCCCGCGCCTTCAAACGATGCTCGGCGTCCTGCGGCGGGCGCACTCCGCGAGCGCCCAGCGAACCTGCTCCTCCACACCCTCTTCGAGGGAGACCCGTGGCCTGTAGCCCAGCTCCCGCGCCGCTCGTTCGAGGTCCGCCCAGGTAGAACGTACATCCCCGTGGGCAGGCGGGGCGTGCCGGATCTCCACCCGCTCGCCCATCATCTCCCCAACGAGCTCCACGAGCTCCACGACTGTAGTCCGCGTCCCGCCCCCGACGTTGTAGACGCGGGCCGCGCCTTCGGGCTTGGCCTCCAGCGCGGCCACGGTGGCGTCCACGACGTCCGAGATGTAGGTCATCTCTCGACTCTGGGTACCGTCCCCGAAGACTTCGACCAGCTCCCCGCGGCCGGCCAGAGAGATGAACCGCGAGAGGGCCATCTCCGGCCGCTGTCGCGGCCCGTACACCGTGAAGTAACGCAGTACAGTAGCCGGTACCGCGTGTTCTCTCTCGTAAAGTCCGACGAGCTCCTCGGCGGCGAGCTTGGAGAGACCGTAAGGTGAGGCGGGCCTCCGCGGATCGTCCTCGGCCGCGGGGCCCCCATTGTCCGCGCCATAGACCGAAGACGATGACGCGAGGACGAATTGCTTCGGTCTCACCCGGGACGTTGCCTCCAGGAGGCGTTGCGTGGCCTGCACGTTCCGCTCCAGGTAAACCGGAAACCTCTCACCCCAGCTCGCACGAACCCCCGGCTCCCCCGCCAGGTGCGCCACCTTGTCCACGCCGCCAACTATCTCGTCCAGGTTCGAGCGCAAGAGGTCACCCTCGAAAAACCGAAAACGCCCGTGGGAGAGCGCCCGGTCCAGGTTCCGCTGCTTCAAGTCCCGGGAGTAGTAGTCCGTAAAGCAGTCCAACCCCGTAACCTCGTGCCCCAACTCCAGCAACCGGTCCACGAGATGCGACCCGATGAACCCCGCCGCCCCCGTGACCAGAATACGACCCAACAGGCCCTCCTTTTGATCTAGCTCACACCCGACTCGCAAAGTGCTTGACCCATCTCCCCCCGTAGAGTAACTTGGCTTCATAGCTACTGCAAATGATTATCATTAGTGGCAAGCCCCCGCGGCCAGGGATTGCAGGGCGAGGTCTCGGCCCCGTTTGGGAACGACCTTCGAGAGGAGAAGCTTGGTGTCAGCCGGAAAGAGATCGTTGGGAGTTGTGGCGCTGTTCGTGATCGGTTTGATCGCGACCGCGGGGTGCGGGCAGGCGACTTCGGAGTCGAAGGGAGAGCCGGACTCCACTTCGGAAGGAGGGTCCGCGTCGGGTGGAGGGACCACATCAGGTGGAGGAGGGTCCGCATCGGGTAGAGGGTCAGCGTCTGGCAGGGAGGCAACCGAGGATACCGTAGCCGGCGAGGCTTCGGGGAGGTTCGGGGGGGTCGTGGCGTCATACGAGGTGGCGCAGTCTGAGATAGACGATGAGGGGGGCGAGCAGGAGGTCGGCGAGTACCGGGTGGGTTACATCGTAGAGCCTGCGGAGGGCTGGTGGGAAGGCGCCCCGGAGAACCTCGCGTGGCGCGAGCCGGCCGCCGGGGAGACCAACCACATAGAGATACTGCCGTTCGAGGCTGAGACCGGGCTGCTGGTGCCGGGGGCGCAGATCACCCTGACCGTACTGGACGAGGCCGGTGAGGTGGTAGAGAGCAAGCCTTTGGAGTTCTACCGCGGCGAGTTCTACCACTACGCCAACAACTTCAGCCTCCCCGGGAGCGGCACGTACGCGCTCAGGGCGGAGATAGAACCGCCCACGTTCCTGCGCCACGGCACAGAAGAAGGGGAAGGCAGAGTGCTCACCGAACCGGTCGTGGTCGAGTTCGAGACCGTAGAGATCGACACCGAGGAAGGATAGATGGATTCTCAACTCTTACGCCGGATGTCCCGAATCTCGATGGTCCTGTTGGTCGTCCTGGCGGCACTCGTAGCCGTGGGATGCGGAGGGCAGGAGGAGTCGGGCGGGGGTTCCGCCTCGGAGGGAAGCTCGGCGTCGGGCGGGGAGACCACCTCGGGTGGGGGTTCGGCGTCCGCCGGGGGCTCCGCCTCGGGCGGCGGGGAGGTCTCGGGCGAGGGGTTGGTCGTGTACTCCGGGCGCAACGAGGAGCTGGTCGGTCCGATCATCGAGAGGTTCGAGGAGGAGAGCGGGATCGACGTCGAGGTCCGTTACGGCGATACGGCGGAGCTCGCCGCGACCATCCTCGAAGAGGGCCAGAACAGCCCGGCGGACGTCTTCTTTTCCCAGGACGCGGGGGCATTGGGGGCCGTATCCGACGAGGGCCTCCTGAGCCCGCTGCCGGAAGACGTTCTAAGCCGGGTCGAAGAGCGGTTCAAGGACCCGAACGGCAGGTGGGTTGGGATCTCGGGCCGGGCACGAGTCGTGGCGTACAACACCGAGGCTTTGAGTGAGGAGGATCTGCCGGACTCCATCCTCGACTTTACGGACCCCGAGTGGCAAGGCAGGATCGGCTGGGCCCCGACCAACGGCTCTTTTCAGGCGTTCGTCACCGCCCTCAGGCTTATAGAGGGAGAAGACGCGGCCCGCGAGTGGCTCGAAGGCATCCAGGCCAACGATCCGCGGGTCTATGAGAACAACCTCGCTATCCTCGAAGGCGTGACCTCAGGAGAGGTCGAAGTAGGCTTCGTGAACCACTACTACCTGTTCCAGCTTCGAGAGGAAAGAGGAGGGGACATTCCGGCGGACAACTACTACTTCCAAAACGGCGACCCCGGCGCTCTAGTCAACGCAGCGGGGATCGGGATCTTGAACACAGCCGACAACGCCGACGCAGCCGAGGAGTTCCTGGAGTTCATGCTCTCGGAGGAAGCCCAGAGCTACTTCGCCAGCGAGACCTTCGAGTACCCGCTCATCGAAGGAGTCCCGATCAACGATGAGCTGGTCCCCCTTTCGGAGATACAGACGCCGGACGTCGATCTGAGCAACCTCGACGACCTGGAGGGAACACTCGATCTGCTCCGGGAGACGGGGGTGCTATAGCTTGATCGCCACCGGCAGAAAGCCTCGTTCGGGAACGAGCGCCCGGTCGCCGCGGCCGCCGGCGGCGGTGTGGTTGCCCGCCCTCCTGGTCGCGGCGGCGATGACCCTGCCGCTCGTCTACCTGGTCTTGAGGTCCCTGGAGAACGGCTGGGGAGAGTTCCTGGAGGTGGCGCTCCGCGACAAAACGCTCGCGGTGCTCGCCCGGAGCGTCGTCCTGGCGACGGTGGTGACGGCGGCCTCGGTCGCGGTCGCGGTGCCGCTGGCGTGGCTGACGGCGCGCACGGACCTGCCGGGGCGGCGGGCGTGGGCGGTGCTCGCGGCGCTGCCGCTCGTCATCCCGTCCTACGTCGGGGGGTTCGTGCTGGTCAGCATGTTCGGTCCCAGGGGGCTGTTGCAGGATGCCCTCGCTCCTCTTGGGGTCGAGAGGTTGCCGGAGATCTACGGTCTCCCCGGCGCGACCCTCGCCCTGACGCTCTTCTCCTACCCTTACGTCTTGCTGACCGTCAGGGGGGCTTTGCGCGGCATGGACCCGGCGCTCGAAGAGGCGTCCCGGTCTCTGGGCAGCGGGGCCTGGGCGACGTTCTTCCGGGTCACGCTGCCGCAGCTCAGGCCCGCCATCGTCGCCGGGGCGCTGCTGGTGGCGTTATACTCCCTGAGCGACTTCGGGGCGGTCTCGCTGTTGCAGTTCGACTCGTTTTCGCGCGAGATCTACACGCAGTACCGGTCCGCCTTCGACCGTACCCCGGCCGCTATCCTGGGGCTGATGCTCGTGGCGTTGACCGGCGCGATACTGGCGCTCGAAGCGCGCACCCGCGGTAGGGCGCGCTACCATCGGAGTACCGCGGGGTCGGTCCGTCCTCGCGGCGGGACCGTCGTCGCGCTCGGACGCTGGCGGTGGCCCGCGCTCCTTTTCTGCGGGGTGGTAGTGCTGCTGGCGCTCGTCGTGCCGGTTGGGGTTCTGGTGTTCTGGCTGGCACGCGGCCTCGCGTCCGGAGAGCCTCTGCGTCTGCTGTGGGGGGCGGCTTTCAACTCCGTCTACGTCTCGGCGTTGGCCGCGGTGGTCGCGGCGCTCGCCGCCCTGCCCGTGGCGATCCTCGCCGTGCGGTTCCCCGGATGGATGGCTGGTCTCGTCGAGCGGCTCTCATATTTGGGGTACGCGCTGCCGGGGATCGTGCTGGCCCTCTCGCTGGTGTTCTTCGGGGCGAACTACGCGCCGGGGCTGTACGGCACCCTGGCGCTGCTGGTGTTCGCTTACGCGGTCCATTTTCTGCCTCAGGCCGTGGGCGCCACGAGGGCGGCGCTCTTGCAGGTGAGCCCGAGCGTGGAGGAGGCGGCGCGCGGGTTAGGACGCGGCCCGGCCAGGGTAATAGCGACCGTCACGGCCCCGCTGGCGTCCTCCGGCATAATCGCCGGTTCCGCGTTAGTATTCCTGACTACCATGAAAGAGCTACCCGCGACACTACTGCTCGCACCGCTGGGGTTCGACACCCTGGCGACCAGCATCTGGACGGCGACCTCCGAGGCGTTCTTCGCCCGGGCCGCTGCCCCGGCGCTGCTTCTCGTCCTGGTCTCCGCCCTCCCGATGTACCTGCTCGTCGTCCGGGAGCGTGCGCAGTGAGCGAAGCACCGATGATACGGCTCTCGGGCGTGGCAAAGAGCTTCGGCGCGGTCGAAGCGGTGCATGGCCTCGACCTGGAGCTGTCGCGTGGGAAGATACTCGCCCTGCTCGGCCCCTCGGGCTGCGGCAAGACGACCACCCTGCGGCTGCTGGCGGGCTTCGAGTCGCCGGACGCGGGCGAGATAGAGATCGCCGGCCGTATAGTCGCCAGGGGCGCCCCTAGCACCACGAACGTCCCGCCGGAGAAGCGACGGGTCGGGATGGTCTTCCAGGACTACGCCCTCTTCGCGCACCTGACCGTGGCGCAGAACGTCGCCTACGGGCTCAAGGGGATCTCGCGTGGCAAGAAGCGGGATGCGCGGGTCGCCGAGGTGTTGGCCCTCGCCCACCTCGACGGGCTCGAAGAGCGGATGCCGCACGAGCTCTCCGGGGGCCAGCAACAGCGAGTCGCGCTGGCACGCGCCCTCGCGCCGGAGCCCGCGGTCGTCCTCCTCGACGAGCCGTTCAGCAACCTCGACGCCGCGCTACGGGTCGAGGTACGCACCGAGATGCGCGAGATCCTGACGGCAGCCGGAGCCACCGCCATCTTCGTCACCCACGACCAGGCCGAGGCCCTGAGCTTCGCCGACGAGGTCGCGGTCATGTTCGAAGGCAGGGTCGTCCAGGTCGCCCCTCCCGAAGACCTCTACCACCGCCCGGCAACCCGCGACGTCGCGGAGTTCGTCGGCGAGGCGAACTTCGTGCCCGGCACCGCCGAAGACGGCCGGCTTCGATGCGCCCTGGGTGACGTTCCCGCCTGCGGCGAATGCGCCGGCGCCGTCGAAGCCATGCTCCGCCCCGAAGCCCTGCACCTCAGGCCGCTATGGGACGAGGAGGAGACCGAAGCCGGAGTCGGGGCGACGGTCCTCGCGCGGGAATTCTACGGCCACGACCAGCTCCTAAAGCTGCGCCTGGATTCCGGACCGGTCCTGTGCTCGCGCCTGGGCGGCGGACCCGGCTTCAGACCCGGCGAACGCGTCGCCGTCGAAGTCCAGGGACCCGCGCTCGTCTTCCCCAACCCGTCAGATAACGGAGCACCCCTGTAACCAGGCAGCGCCCTCTTTTCGACAGCGACTGAACATCGGGGTTTATACCCGGCCTCCATCCGCTCCTCTGCTCCTGTCCAGACGCTGATCCCCAGCTTCGAGTCCGAAGATCTTCCCCAAACCCCGAGCCCGGGCGCGGAGTCGCGGGGGTCGGATACAATGCCCGAAGGTACCTTTTCGTGAGAGAGCGGCGCATGGACGTGTTCGGACTGGACATCGGCGGCTCGGGGATCAAAGGCGCGCCCGTAAACGCGGAGAGCGGGGATCTTCTGGGGGAGCGGGTCAGGGTGCCCACGCCGGAAGCCGCGATGCCCGACGAGGTCGTGGCGGCGGCGATTGAGGTCGTCTCGCGCTCGGGCTGGGAGGGTCCGGTGGGCTGTGGTTTCCCTGGAGTGGTCAAGGAGGGCGTCATCCGCACTGCGGCCAACGTCGCCGACGAGTTTGTCGGCTTCGACTTGCAGACGCGGCTCCAGAAGGAGCTGGGGACGCCGGTGCGGATCGTGAACGACGCCGACGCGGCCGGGCTGGCCGAGGTGCGATGGGGCGCCGGTCGCGGCGTCGAGGGTACGGTCCTGATGCTGACGATCGGGACCGGCATCGGGACGGCGCTCTTTATCGAGGGCAAGCTCGTCCCGAACACCGAGCTCGGTCACATCGAAATGCACGGTAGAGAGGCCGAGCTCTGGGCCGCAGACCGCATTCGCAAGGTCGAGGACCTCTCTTGGAAGAAGTGGTCCCGGAGAATCGAGGAGTACCTACAGAAGATGGAGGCCCTGTTGTGGCCCGACCTCATCATAGTCGGCGGCGGCGTGAGCAAGAAATCGGAGAGGTTCCTGCCGAGGATCGAGACGCGCACCAGGGTAGTACCGGCCGAAATGCTCAACGAAGCCGGGATAGCCGGCGCCGCCCTCGCCTACGTCCCCGAGACACCCGTCTCACCCAAACCACCGGCCTTCACTCTAACGCAAGAGGCTTAGAGTCAGCGCCTAGCGGGAGCCGGATCTGCCGCCCGAGATCAGGGCCATAGCCTCCGCCCGGCGTCCGGCATCCTCCTCGAAGATACCGCGCGCTGCCGAGGTAACGGCGACGCTGCCGGTCGTCTCCGCACGGCGCATAGTCATGCACGTGTGCGTGGCCTCGACGACGACGATCGCCCCCGAAGAGCCTAGCTTCTCGTAAACGGCGTCGGCGACCTGGGCCGTGAGACGTTCCTGGAGCTGAGGCCTCTTTGCGTAGCCCTCCACCACGCGCGCCAACTCCGAGAAACCGGCGACCCGACCGTTGGGGACGTACCCAACGTGAGCCTTGCCGGTAAAGGGGAGAAGATGGTGTTCACAGAGCGAGGCCATCGGTAGGTCACGGATGAGGATGAGGTCGCGCGCTTCTTCGGCGAAGCCGCCTTCGAGGTGGCGGGCAGGTTCTTTGGCGAGGCCGGAGAAGAGTTGGGCGTAGGCTTCGGCCACGCGCTCTGGGGTCTCGAGTAGTCCTTCCCTCTCGGGGTCCTCGCCAATGGCGAAGAGTATCTCGCGTACGGCCCGCGCGATCCGCGGCTCGTCTACCATTCTAACCCCTCACGATTGCCGGCAGGCCGCGCAGGTCGGGGAGGATAGCGATCGCCTCCGGGGCCTCGAGGTCGACGTCCCGGTCGATCAGCACGGCGTCGATGCCAGACGAGACGGCACCCCGAACGTCCGAGACGGGGTCGTTGCCGACGTGTACCACCCGATCACGCCGCTCCGCGAGACCGGCCACCTGCAGCGCCTCCTCGAAAATAGCCCTATCCGGCTTCTCCGAGCCGACCTTCGCGGAAGCCACGATGCCGTCGAAGTAGCGGACCCAGCCGAGGTCCTCGAGCACGCCTTCGAGCGCCACGTCCCAGTTGGAGACCACGTAGAGCGGGAGGCCCATCTCCACGAGCTCTTCCATCACTTCTTCTGACTCCGGGTAGGGTCTGAAGACCAGCCTCCTCTCCAGGACCTCGGTCAGGACGTCGGTTGGCGCGTCGAGGCCGAGGGCTTCGGCGGTCTTACGGGCGTTCTCGCGACGGAACTCTGCGAGCTCCTCCTCGGTCGGGTAGTTGATGTTCTGACTTATGTGCGTGTGCAGGCTATCCAGGAGGGTCTCGCGCGCCTCCTCGACGGTCAGGGTACCGTTCGTGCTGTAGGGCGCCAGGTCCTCCACGTAGCCCTCGACGTCCACGTCGACCCACAGGAGCGTCTTGTCCACGTCGAGGAAGACGGCGTCGTAGCGCACCTATCGCCCCCGTTCGGAATCCCGGCGAGCTCGCGACCGCCAGAGTATCAGGACGGCGAGCAGAAGCGCCTGTAGGGGATGACGGGGCGCGCTCCTCAGGTTCACGCTCCAGCCTACCCCGAAGAAAATCGGTACCAGGAAGCGCTCGTCTCCCCTATTCCAGAGCGTTCGCCGGAGACGAGCGAGGGTTGGAGGTCTAAAGTCGTAGGGCAAAAGCCCGAAGATTTTCCCGTGAGATCCCGCCACAATCCGCACCTCCGCATCAGCAATCTCGCAGCCTACGGAGTATAAACCCGTACGCGCGGTCGATGGGAATTCAGAGGATCTCGGCGTCGAGGCCGCGCTCCTCGGAGAGCCGGTCCATGAGGGCTGATACCGAATCCGGGTGAAAGGTTCGATACGTCCGCTGTTCGGCCCCCGGCAAGATGCCGGGGGTTCCAAGAGTCGGGAGGCGCTTCGCCTACGGCTCGCTTCGGGAGTCGGGAAGAAAGGATACGACTTTCTACCTCTCGACTCCCGGTAGTGATTAGCCGGATTCCGTATGAGACATCGTCGGCGAGGTTGTCCGGGATGTAGAAGTAGGCCGTCTGGGGATAAGTATCCTCGTCCGGCTCGGAGTCTACGTGCTCGTAGTCGGCGCCGAGTTCGTCGAGGCCGTCGCGCACGATCTCGAGGTCCTCTTCCTCGGTTATGTTGTCCACCCGCAGCATGGGTCTGTTATCGGCCTCCATTGGATCCTCCTAACCGAAATCGTAATCCGGGAACTTGCCGTCGCGTTGTATTAGCTCCCCGTCGACGTAGAGCTCGCCGCCCTCGCGCAAGTCGCATATGAGGTCCCAGTGCACGCTCGACTCGTTCTTGCCGCCGGTCTCGGTGTAGGACCGGCCGACCGCCAGGTGAACCGTCCCGCCGAGCTTCTCGTCGAAGAGGATGTTCTTGGTCGCCCGCGCGATGCCGTAGTTCGTCCCGATCCCGAGTTCCCCCAGGTAACGCGCCCCTTCGTCCGCGTCGAGCATCGCGTTCAGGTACTCCTCGCCCTTCTCCGCGCTCGACTCGACGACCTTGCCCTCCTCAAACCGCAGCTTCACGCCCGAGACCTCCCGTCCGGCGACCGCAACGGGGATACCGAAGTAGACCTCGCCGTTCACCGAGCCCTCGACCGGTCCCGTAAAGATCTCGCCACACGGCATGTTCTTCTTGCCGTCGCCGTTCAAGAACTTTCGACCCTCTATGGAGAGGGTAAGATCCGTCCCGGGTCCGCTGATGCGCACCTCGTCGGCCTTTTCGAGACGCTCGGCGAGCCTTCCTTGCTCCTTTGCTTTCTCGCGCCAGTAACCTACCGGGTCGTCCTCGTTGAGGGCCATCGCCCCAAAGGCGAACTCCTCGTAGTCAGCGAGGCTCATCTCCGACTCCTGGGCCAGGGCCTCCGTCGGGAAGAGCGTCAGCGCCCAGCGATCCTTGCCGAGCACGATCTCCTGCAGGGCCTTGTCTCGCTTGCTCAGAGCCTGCTGCTTCCGCGGGTCCACCGCGGCCAGGGCGCGCGTGTTTTGGGGGGCCATAATCGAGATAAACGCGTCGGCGCCCTCGTAGATCGAACGCACGACGGGGGGCGTCTTCTCGTAGTGGACCTCCTTGGCGTGCCCGAAAAAGAGCTCCTGCATCCCCGGCAGTTGAACCTGGGGGATCGGGATCGCGCCCGCGTCCAACAGCCTCGCGTAGACCTCCTGGATCAGGGGCTGCGCAGCGACCCCACCGGAGACGACCACCTGCTCCCCCTCTCCCGCTCCGACGGAATAATCCACCAGCACCCGCGCCAGCTTCACGAGCCGCTCGTCCCTCATCGAACCTCCTCTAACCTCGCAAATCCTCCGGGAAGCTTACCATCTCCAACAAGACGGACCCGCAAATATATCGAGGCAATAAGATAAGCTATTTACCCGAAGAAAGGGCGGCAGATACTCTGGGTGTTGGTGGTCGCGTGCGTAGCGACGGCGCTGGTGATCCTGAGCATCAACCTGCCGACGGTGGTCCTGCCGGAGATCGCCGGCAACCTCTCGGCGAGCTTCGCCGAGCAGCAGTGGGTCGTGAACGCCTACGCGCTCTCTCTGGCCGCCCTGCTCCTGACGGCCGGCTCGCTGTCCGATCGCCTGGGGCGCAAGCGCGTGTTCGTGGCGGGACTCGTCTGGTTCCTCCTGAGTTCGCTCTTGTGCGGGCTGGCGTGGGGCCCGGTCGTCCTCGACCTCGCCCGGGCCGCGCAAGGGGTGGGCGGGGCGGTGCTCTTCGCCGGCTCGCTTGCGATACTGGGCGAGGAGTTCCAGGGGTCCGAGCGGGGCGGCGCCCTGGGGATCTGGGGGGCCGTGGTGGGTGCCGCCACCGCGGCTGGACCCCTGTTGGGTGGAGCCCTCTCCGAGACGCTCGGGTGGCGATGGGCCTTCCACCTGTGCGTCGTCCTCACCCTGCCGGCGATCCCCCTGGCGATCGCTTACCTCACCGAGTCGAACGATCTTGCCTCCGGCGGCATCGACTGGATCGGCGTCGCGACCTTGAGCATTGGGGTGTTCTTCGTCGTGTTCGCCCTGGTCGGCGGCAACGACCGGGGGTGGGGAAGCCCGACCACTCTTGGCGCCTTCGTCCTGGGCGCCTTCTTTCTGGCCGGATACGTTTTGACCGAGAAGGTGGAGCGCGACCCGATGCTCGACCTCTCGCTTTTTAGGGTGCCGACCTTCGTGGGGGCATCATTGGTGGCCTTCTCCGTGAGCGGAGCGGTCTTCGCCATGCTCGTGTTCGCCCCACAATTCTTCCTCGACGCAGAGGGCGCCTCTGCGTTCGGAACGGGCCTTAGGATGCTGCCGTTCGGTTTGGCCGCCTTCGCGGCCTCGGTGCTGGCGGGTCAAATATCCGACCGCCTTCCGACCCGAGCGTTCCTCGGGGTCGGTATGGTGCTCGTCGGCCTGGGGCTGGCGCTCATGCACGGGGTGGAGGCGGGATCTAGCTGGGAGCGATTGGCGCCCGGGCTCGCGGTCGCGGGGGCGGGATTGGGTCTCGTCAACCCGCTCTTGGCCGCCGCGGCCCTGGGCGTGGTCTCCTCCGCGCGGGGCGGTATGGCCGCCGGGATCAACAACACGTTCAGGCAGTTGGGTATCTCGGTGGGCGTCGCCGGGCTCGGGGCAATCCTCGAGAACGGGCAGGCCCAGGGTGCCGCCGAGGCGGCCTCCCAGGGCGAGGCCTTCGTCGTCGGCTTCAACCAGGCACTGCTCGTGGGCGCCGCGATCGCGTTCGTCGGCGCGCTCCTGGCGGTCTTGCTCGTGCGCCCGCGCGACTTCGCCGCCGCGCGCGAAGACCAGGCCACGCAAGGAAGAGAAGAGGATTGAGGGAGGTCAGCCGTGTTGCGAACATACCGCAGACTCGGGCAAGGCCATCTGCGAACCTGGCGCGGCCCTTTGCCCCTGGCCGCCGCTTCGCGCGACGAGATCGCGTAGTTCTAATAACGAGACATGGCGGCTTAAGGACGGTAGGAGGGGAAACCGTGACTGAAGCTGGATCCACGAACCCCTTCCCGGCGCTGGAGGGGCACAAGAACACCAACCTCACCACGTTCCGCAAGAGCGGTGAGCCCGTGGTCACGCCCGTCTGGTACGTCGTGCTGAACGGCAAGCTGTACGTGAGGACGGGGGCCGGCTCGGGCAAGGTCAAGCGCATTCGCGACGATCCTCGGGTGCTCCTCGCGCCCGCCACGGTCAGGGGCAAGCAGGTAGGCCCGGAGTTAGAGGCGAGAGCACACATCCTGGGACCCGGAGAAGAAGGGCTGGCTGAAAGTGCGATGAAACTCTTGAGACGGAGGTACAAGACTACGCCCGTCGTGGACCTGTTCCTCGGCCGCGAGGAGCAGGCCGTGCTCGAGATAGAGCCCGCCGAGGTTGACGGCGGATAACCCGCGCTTCGCAGGCTCCTCTACGGTTCGTCCGTCTCGTCCTCCCCGTTGCCGATGCTCAGGATCGAACCGGCACTGCCGATACAGAGGATGCTGCCAGCGCTGCCGATGCTCAGGATCGAACCGGCGCTGCCAATGCTCAAAACCGAGCCCACACTTCCGACGCTCGCGATGCTGCCCAGGCTCCCGTCTGTCGTCCACCCTCGCCGACTTCCGGCCGTTGCTCATAGATCCACGAGGGCGGAGCCAAGCCTCCGTCGCCCTGATGCTGCGCGAGCGGGATCTCGGCCTTGAGCTACTCGTCATAAGGCGCGCCGAGAACGAGTACGACCCCTGGTCGGGACACATGGCGCTCCCCGGCGGCGGCCGGGAGCCGGGGGACGAGAGCGTCTACGATACCGCCCGGCGCGAGACGCTCGAAGAGATCGGCGTAGACCTCAACGAGGGCCGCTTTCTCGGACGCCTCGACGACATGGGCCCCCGGACGATGCCCGGCCAGCTCGTCGTCTCGACCGTCGTGGTCGCTCGGGACGCCGAGCCCGGTCCCCTCGATGCGCGCGAGGTCGTCGAGGCGTTCTGGGTACCCGTAGACCGGCTCGTGGACGAAGAGGTCGAGATCCCCGACTTCCCCGGAAGCTGGCCCGCCTTAACCTACAAAGACCACTACGTCATCTGGGGCCTCACCCACCGCATCCTCACGCAGCTGTGGCAGCTAATGTTTGAATGAAACTCCTGTAAGATAAATTCAGGATTCTAGTGACCCCTGTCCGAGGAGTAATTGCCATGAGCGATGAAGGCCCGGAAAAGAAGCCGAACGCCGACCTCTGGGACTTCGATGAGGACGAGGAGGAGATCATCGCCGCCTTGGAAGCCGAGGAGGAAGCGGCCGCCGAGCTGCTGCGCGAAGCCCTCCCCGAGCTACGCGGCGTCGAACCGCCCTACGCGGAGCTTGGCGCAGCATCCGAGAGGCTCCGTGCCGGAATTACCAGTGGCGGGTGGCCCTATGAGCACGTGGCGCTCGCGGCGGGCTGGGAAGCGAGAGATCTCCCCGCCGACGATGTCGAGCTCTGGCTCGGGGCCGCGGGAGGGATGGTCTCGCCCCGCCAGGACATGGGTATGGACCTCGAGGAAGAGGCAGCCATCATGTCTCTGGAGCACGGCGACTGGCTCGGCGCCGTGATAGAGCTCGTTCGCGCAGGAGTCGGAGCCACAGCCTCGCCGGAGAAACTCGTCTCGTACATCAACGACTCTCCGGAGGTCGAGGGCGTCATCGACCCCGACGACGAGGCCCTGATCCGGACTTCCTTCGAGCTCGTGCTTCCCGCATGGGAGAGCGCCGGGGCAGTCGACGACAGGCGCCGGCTGACCGCCCTGGGAAGGTGGGGTCTGCCACGTGCTCTGGCATGGGCCTGGGACCACGACTTCGATGCTGAGTAAACCGAATTTCATAAGCGACTCGAGCGTGGGACCGACCATCAGGGAGGCTCTGGCCATGTTCCTGGCCGAGCAGCCAGCGCGGCTGGCCCCCGCACCTACCGGAACTACGAAGAGGTTATCGAGCTTCTGATCATCTACCTGGATGGCTACGGCTACTCTAACCTGGATAAAGCAGATCCAGAACGCTGGGAAGAGGCCGGCCACGAGACGGCGTTCTCAGAGCTATTCGGTCCGGACAAGATCCCGACTCCCTGGGGAGTTCCTCAGCTACTTCATGATCCGCAAGGTGATCGCAAGCGAGACGCTGCTGAGAGCCACGAGCACCGTGACGAAGCGGCTGGCGAAGTGGCTTGGCGAACGTGGTCTGCTTGACGAGGACACCGTCTCGGCAGCGGCGGAGCAAAGCTCCGAGGCCGGCCGCGAACTGCCCCAAACCGCCCGCCTGACCGACCTGCTCTACGAGCAATCCCGAAAGACCAATATCGACGTCCATGCGCTTAGCGACGAGGACTACGTGGAAGACTACCTCCTCATCGACCGGATAGAGCCGGGCGCCCTGTGGTTTGAGGAAGGGATCGGGCCTGTGCCGGTTCCCACCAAAGTGAGCAAGCTGGCGCAGCCTGGATGGGCCGTAAACATAGTGCTCGGCCGCAATCGTGGAACCTGGCACATCGTCGAGATCGGCAACGTCTACCCGTAGCTTACCCTTGAGGCCAAAATTCGAGGCTGGCTACGGTGGATGATCGGCGAATCCGGGTTATAAACTAGAGCCGTATGTACGTCCTTCATGCCCACTGGCAGCCCTCGAGCAAGGCCACGGAGAGTGGCGCCATCCTGTTCTGGGCGGAGACCTACCCGGAGAGCAAGCCGGGTAAGCACTCGTCGCGGGACCACCCCTCCTGTGCCGGCGCCGACGCTCTACGGACCTTGCTCGGGAGAGCCGAAGCACGGACCGAAACGTTCCTCCTGCGGTTGCCCGGCAATACCAGGAGGCCGCTTCCATCTCTACAAGGACACGCGGAGCCGGACGGTCGGAGGAGGCGTAAGCCAACGTTACGTGCCTGGAACATTCCGGGCGTGGGGCTGGCGCCGGTCGAGGCTGTTTCGGTTTTGACGGAGTGGCTCGAAGCGGATCGCGTACCATCGGACGTTCGACTTGGGGACTCTTTGCGCTACTGGCAACGCGCGGCGCAGCTCGCGCTCGAGTCCCTGGCACGGCAGCGTCTGATCCCCGGCCTAAAGCGACTCGATGGTGATCTTTACACTCGCTGGCTACCGCTCTTAGACGGGGCCCGCCTGGACCGACTCGCGGAGGCCATGCCGCCGGTATGCCGCGCCGCGCCGGAAGAGGCTCCCGGCCCCGGGACACTACTAAAAAGCTTCCTCGAAGAGACGTGCGACGCGCTGGTCCGCGCGTGGACCTTCGCACCTGAGGCCATGCGGGACCCAGCCGACCCGGGTTCGCGCTGGGTGCGAGCGCTCTTCGGTTCCCCGGCGCCCATCGAAGTATCGGCGGCACAGCAGGCAAGCCTCGAACGTAGCCACCAGCTCTGGCTACGCAGCCTGAAGCTCGCGGGCGACGAGCATTTCCGCGTGGCCCTACAGCTCTCGGCGCCCGACAACCAGACAGAGGGACGTGATTGGGCGCTGAGCTTCGCGCTGCAGGCGCGGGACGACCCGAGCTTGCTAGTCCGGGCCGCCGACGTGTGGCACTCGAGGGAAGCCCTTGGCGAGGTTCGCCGCCTCAAGGAACCCCAGGAGAAACTTCTCACCGGCCTCGGCTACGCCGCCCGGTTCTTCAAGCCTATAGATCGGGCCCTGAAGAGCACAGCCCCCGAAGGGCTCCAGTTGAGCGCCACGGAGGCCTTTCACTTCTTGCGCGACTGCGCTCCCTTGCTCGAAGAGAGCGGCTTTGGCGTGCTGGTCCCTCCCTGGTGGCACCGCTCAGGCGCCCGTCTCGGGTTGCGGGCTCGCCTCTCGCCCGCGTCGGACGGGGTCAGCCAGGGCATCATGAGCCTGGACAGTCTGGTCAAGTACCGCTGGGACCTCGCTCTGGGCGGGCACAGCCTCAGCAAGGAGGAGTTCGAGACGCTCGTCGCGCTCAAATCGCCGCTCGTGCAGCTGCGGGGCGAGTGGGTCCGGCTAGACCCCGAACAAGTCGATGCGGCGCTAAAGTTCTTCGCTAGGCAGGATCACGAAAGCGAGATCGGGCTGCCTGAGGCCCTGCAGGTGGGGCTCGGCGGTGTCGAAGAGATAGAGGGCCTGCAGGTCGAAGACGTAGACTTCGATGGCTGGCTCAGAACGTGGTTCGATCAATTGAGCGGCGACCGGAAGCTCGAACCCCTACCTATCCCGGAAGGTCTCCACGCACAGCTGCGTCCCTACCAGCGGGTCGGCTACTCCTGGCTCGACTTCCTGCGCAACGCCGGATTAGGCGCCTGCTTGGCCGACGACATGGGCCTCGGTAAAACCATCCAGACCCTCGCCCTGCTCAGGCACGATCAGGAACAAGGGCAGCTTCGTGGTCCGGTGTTACTCGTCTGCCCCACCTCCGTCGTCAGCAACTGGCAAAAGGAAGCCGAACGCTTTACCCCGGGACTGCGAGTCTTGATGCATCAGGGGCCGGACCGGCTTCGGGGAGAAGCGTTCGCCGAGGAACTGCAGCAGACGGACCTGGTCGTCACGAGTTACGCGTTGCTACGGCGCGACGCGGAGATGTTGCAGGGCGTTGAGTGGTACGGGGTGGTCCTGGACGAGGCGCAGAACATCAAGAACCCGGAGGCGAAACAGAGCAGGCTGGTCTACGGCTTGCGCGCCGGGTTCCGGCTGGCGCTCACCGGTACACCGGTCGAGAACCATCTCGGCGAGCTGTGGTCGATCATGCGATTCCTCAACCCTGGATACCTGGGCTCTCGCAAGGACTTCAGCCGGCGCTTCGCCCGGCCCATCGAAAGCGAGCAAGACGAGGAGGCGCTAGGGCGGCTGCACAAGCTTACGTCGCCGCTCGTGCTACGCCGTCTCAAGTCGGACCCCAAGGTCATCCAGGACTTGCCCGAGAAACAGGAAACAAAGGAGTATTGCCAGCTGGGCGAGGAGCAGGCCAGCCTGTACGAGGCGGTGGTGCAGGATGCGATGCTGGACTTGCAAGACAGCGAGGGCATCAAACGCAAGGGACTCGTGCTCAGCATGCTGACCAAGCTAAAGCAGATCTGCAACCACCCCGCCCAATTTCTACATGAGGGGAGCGGGGCAAACGGCGAAGCGCGGCGCAGCGAAAAGATGCTCCGCCTTCTCGAGCTGCTCGAGGAGATCTTGAGCGTCGGGGACCGGGCCTTGATCTTCACCCAGTACCGCGAGATGGGCGACTTGCTCGAGACTATCCTCTCCGAACGCTTCGGCGCAAGCGTGCAGTTCATCCATGGTGGCACGTCAGCTAAACGGCGCTCCGAGATGGTGCGGCGCTTCCAGGAGGACGATAGCGGCCCGGCCCTCTTCATCCTGTCCTTGAAAGCCGGCGGCACGGGCCTGAACCTGACGCGGGCCAACCACGTCTTCCACTTCGACCGCTGGTGGAACCCTGCCGTCGAAGACCAGGCCACGGACCGGGCCTTCCGCATCGGTCAAAAGCGCAACGTCCAGGTACACAAGTTCGTCTGCGTGGGCACGCTGGAGGAGAAGATAGACGCCATGATCGAACAGAAAAAAGCGCTCGCCGAGAGTGTGGTCGGCGCGGGCGAAAGCTGGCTGACCGAGTTCTCCAACCAGGAGCTGCGCGACCTGGTGAAGCTCCGCCGCGAGGCGTTGGCATGAGCTACTACGAATGGTACCCGCCCAGCCAGCCGATAAGTACCGACCAGGGCCTGAAGGCCAGGAGCAAGCGCGGCGATTTCGCAAAAAACTGGTGGGCGACCCGTTGGGTCAAAGCTCTCGAAAACCTTATGGATGCCGGCCGCCTGCGCCGGGGACGGCGCTACGCTCGCCAGGGACAGGTCCTCTCGATCGAGGAACGAACGGGCGGCGTGGTGGCGAAGGTGCAGGGCTCGCGCTCCAGGCCCTATCGCGTCAACATCGAGCTCGAGTCTTTCGACGATGAGCAGTGGGAGCAGGTATTCGAGGCCCTGGCCGGACGTGCGATCTTCGCGGCCAGGCTCCTGGCCGGCGAGATGCCCGAGGATATCGAGGAGGCGTTCCGCGCCGCGCACGCCAGCCTCTTCCCTACCCGGAGAGGCGAGCTTACGACGAGCTGCTCGTGCCCGGACTGGGCGGAGGTCTGCAAGCACACGGCCGCGGTCCACTACATCCTTGGCGAACGGTTCGATGAGGACCCCTTCCTCCTCTTTCGGCTGCGCGGGCGTACCGCCGAGCAAGCAACCTCCGCCCTACGGGCGCGACGCGGCGCGGAGACCGAGCAGGAGGAGGTCGTCGACGAGGTAGACCTCAACGCACCCCCTCTGGAAGAAGAGATCGACCGCTTCTGGCAAGCGGGCCCAGCGTTCGACGCCGTGAACGTGGCCATCAAACCACCCGCGGTACCGTACGCGGTGCTGCGCCGTCTGGGCCAGCCGGGCTTCGTCGGCGAGGACCTCGAACCACTGCTGGCGCCGGCCTACGAAGCCGTCTCTCAAAAGGCACTCGAAGCAGCCTTGGGGGAACCGCAAGAGACGCCTGAGGAGGAAGCGTGAGGCTCGAGGAACAGCTTCCGAACTACACCGTAAACCATCTCGAGCAGCTCGTTCGCCTCTGCGGCGGTCCCGGTCCCGAAGGGACCCGCAAAGAGTTCCTGGTGCGATACGTCGTCGAGCACCTCACCACTCCCGCCTCGCTCGAGGAGATCTGGCAACGTCTCGACACCCTCTCTCAAAAGGCGCTGGCCCACGCTTATCACAACGGCGGCGAGCTAGACGAGGAAGCCTTCGTCGCCCAGTACGGCGCGCGGCCCAGGCGTCGCGGCCACGGCTACTGGTACAGCTACGATCGCGAGCTGCTCCCACTCGACCTGTTCATCTACCGCGGCCAGCTGCCCCGGGAGCTAATGCTGTTGCTCGCGCCACTCGTGCCGCCACCGGACAAGTTCCAGCTCGAAGGTCTCGTCGAGGAGCCCGAGAAGTTAGAGATCGACGGAGAAACGCTACCGCTCCTCAGAGCCAACACCGAGCGGGCGGGACTACACGACCTCGAAATGTACCTGCGGTTGTACGAACAGGGCATGATCTCGCGCAGCACCACTTCACGGCTTCTTACCCCGAAAAGCGTCCGGACCCTCCTGGAGAACCTTCTCGAGGGAGATTTTCTGCCTCACGAAGAACGCGTCAAGCCCAAGGACACTATTCGCCCATTCGGCCTGAGCGTTTTCGCCGAGGAGTCGGGACTGGTGTCGGATCGCTACAGCAGCAAGCTGAGTGATGAGGGCGAAGCGCTGGTACGGCATCAAGACGTGGAGGCGCTGCTCTACGCCTTCGAGACCTGGACCAGCGACGGAGACTTCGACGAGCTAAGCCGCATCACCGCAATCAAAGGACAGAACGCCAAGCGCACCCATCTGACCTTGCCTGCTTCGAGGCGCGAAGGCATCATCGAAGCCTTATCGTGGTGTCCGGAGGGGGTTTGGATCCCAATCTCCGACTTCTACCGGGCGCTCAAGATCTGGCACTTCGACTTCGAGCTGGACCTGAGCGACTACAGCGGCCTCTACATCGGCGATTCCACCTATGGCCGGCTCGATGGGTCTGGACGAAAGGGTTGGGCGGTAGCGAAGGGGTTGTACGTCAACGCGGTGCTTTGGGAGTACCTCGGCACCGTCGGCGCTCTGGACTTGCTCTACCTCCCACCCGAAGATGCCGTACTGAACCACGAGTACTACGGTGCCTTCGCGGAGTATTACAGCCTGTACGACGGACTGGCTTACTTCCGCATCAACCCGCTGGGAGCGTACCTGCTGGGCCAGGCCGGCGAATACGTCCCTTCCCAACCACTCGATGCCCCGCTCTTCAGCATAGATCCCACCCTCCTCCTCACCCTAAAAGACCCGGACGCGCTCACCCCGAGTCTGCGAAACCAGCTCGGGCAATGCGCCCTCGAACAAGACCGTGAGCATTACCGGCTCGACACGCAACAGGTCTTGAACGCCCTCGAATCGGGGAGCAAACTCGAGCACATAGCCCAATTCCTCAGCCAGCGGAATGAAGGTTCCTTGCCAGTTCAAGTAACAGACTGGCTAGAAGAGATCGAGGACAACATCCGCGCCTTCAAAAGCGCCGGAACCGCCGTGCTGGTCAAGGTTCGTTCGCGGGAGTTGCTGGATCTTGCCGTAGAAGATCCCGTCTTGAGCACGTTCGCCAAAGCGCTCGAAGGACGCACCCTGGCCATCCGGGCGAACAGGGAGAATGCATTCCGCGAGCGCCTCAAGGAACTGGGCTACCTCCTGTCCCCATAGTGGACGAGAAGAAAGATTCCGACTTTCCCGGCAGCTCTGGCCCGCCTTCACCTAACAAAGACCCCTAACGTCATCCGGGGCCTCACCCACCGCATCCTGACGCAGCTTTGGAACCCGATCCCGCACGGCGCCCCGGGCTCGCAAAAGCGACGCTAACGCCCGAGCCCTTCCCGCGTGAACTCCACCGTCCCGCGCATCCGCTTCAGGATCACCTCGGGGTCTGGCGTCCCGAGCGGCCACGGCTTTAGCTCCAGGCTCACGGCGCCAGGATAATCATCCCGTTCGAGAGCAGCGAGTAACTCCGCAAGCGGGAGTTTGCCCCTGCCGGGAGGCCGGTGCTGGTCACCGCCGGTAAGATCCGAGTCGGAGAGGTGGACGTGGCGGAGCTGGCCGGCAAGCTTCGAGTACGCCTCCATCAGGTCCAATCCGCTTGCCCCTACGTGGCTGGTGTCGAGCGTGACGTCGCCAATATCGAAGAGGTGCTCGGGCCGGTGGCAGCTTCGATTGCGCCTTATGCTGAAAGGGTGTTTCGCCCCGCCTTTGGGCATGTTCTCGACGGCGACGCGGACACCCTCCCCTCGAGCGCGTTCGAGCGCTCCGGCGGCCCAGCGCGCGAGCGGCCTCCCCGGAGGCGGCGGGTGGACGACGACAAGGGGAGCCCCGATCTTGACGGCCAGTTTGGCGCTCCGCACGAGGGTCTCTTCGGGGCCCAGCCTCCAGACGCCCTCATGGAGAGGCGTGTGCAGGGCGAGGATGGGGATGCCGTGCTTCTCGGCGAGATGGTTCAAGTAGGCTTCCTGGACGGTATCCCAGCGCTCGTCCATCATGATCTCGACGCCGTCGTACCCCGCCTCGGCCGCCCAACCGTAGGAGCGATCCAGGCCGAACGGGTACAACGAACCGGTGCTGAAGATGACCGGTATCGTCACCGGCTCCTTGCCCCTCGCCTTATATCTAAAAACTGCTCGACGGTAGAGGGCGAGTGGTTCTGGTAATGGTTATTCGCGTAGGCGAAGACGGTCTTGCCCTCTTCGAGGAAGCGGTCTACCAGATCCGACCACCAGCGCAAATCCTCGGTCCGGTCTTTCTTGGGGCCGGTGTGTCCCGAGGGAAACTCGCGGCGGTTCCCGAGCCAGCGGATGTAGGCGAAGCCCGCGGTCGCTTCTTCGAGTCGGGGCATCCGTGGGTAGTCGACGAGCGTGAGGGCAGCCCCATGTTCGCGCAACAGGTCCGGAAGGTCCGAGTCGAGCCAGCTCCGGTGACGCACCTCGACGGCGTAAGAGGGGCCTTCAGGAAGCTCAGCCAGAAACGCGTCGAGGACGTCCATTCCCTCGATGGTGAAGTCGGGCGGGAGCTGGAGGAGCAGGGGACCGAGCCTGTCGTCCAGACCCTGCATGGTGCGGACGAAACCTTCGGCCTCGCTGCGGCTATTGACGAGGTTTCGCTCATGCGTCACCTCCAGCGGGAACTTGGCCGCGAAGAGGAAACCACGGGGCGCCACCTTCCGCCACCGCTCTACGGTCGTCCCTCTGGGAGTGCCGTAGAAGGTCGAGTCTATCTCCACCGTCGCGAAGTGCTTGACGTAGTCGGCGAGCCGCCCGGCGGGAGTAGTCCCCGGCGGGTAGACCGCCCCCTCCCAGTCCGCGTAGGACCAGCCGGAGGTGCCCAGGTACAGGCCCTCCTCCGGTGGAGAAACGTCTCCGGAGTCTTCTTCGAAGAGCTTTATCTGCTGGGAATCTTCCATGACACGAAGCCCGGATGCTAGCACAGGATGCGGCGCAGCAGCGAAAGACCGCCCCACACACGCGACGCGGCTGTACTACATTGCGGGCATGGAGGGCGGGCGCTTGATCTCCTCTTGCAGCCCTCGGGCACGCCAGCCTTGCCGTATGTATGGTCTTTGAGTTAAGCGCCAGCTCCCAACCGTACACCAACATCTACTCAGTGCGCCGGGGACGGCGGCAAGCCCTTTCGCGGTCGCGGTGGCGAGGTCAGCGGTCGCGGCCGGTGTTTGTAAGGCTACTGTCTTGCCCCCACAGGTATTGATGGACCGTATTGTCACCGTACAGTACCCGGAGATAGGTATACACACCCAAGCCCTTGCGCCTACCGGTCAGCTGGGAGTTTTGTACATCGTTGACAAACGCGCTCACGCTCACCATGATAACCGTAAAACAACGGTAACGCCGTGACGTTGCCGGAAAGGAGCCCGGTGAGCCCTACGGAACTCCCGTGGTGTTCGGTCTCCTGCTTTTAGCAAGGTAGTAACTTCGCACCTACACTGTACGGATTTTAAGTCCTAGGCCGTAGGTTCACCCCTGTTCCTGGTTGTCCAAAAAGCTCCTGCAAATGACTCAAAATCTTACAAACCATGTTCCTCGTTGTTCGTCGCTGTTCGTGGCGGGTTGGTGTACTATTGGTGTACTAATTAGTGTACTGGCGTCTGTCCCGCGGCTCTGGCTGGTTGTGGTAAGAGAAGGAGGCGACGGTAGTGTCCCAGGAAGTGTGTAAGAGCTGAGGCCGTTGACGAGG
>JAIVIG010000433.1 GCA_020200675.1 Actinomycetota bacterium | reverse complement strand
CCACTGAGGAGTGTGGGAAGGGGCGAGGCATACGGGGCCTCGCCCCTCCTTCTTGCCCTTATTCACCCGAGTGCGTGGAAGGTGAATTCTGCGAAGTCCAGATGCAGGATCGTGCATAGATCCCCCTCTGAGAGGCGCGAGGATGGCTTCTAAGGCCCCCCACGCCGCGTGGCGGAGGTCTACATCTTGTGGTGTTGGATGGATATGCAGCGAGACGAATGATCCGGTGATGCCGATCACGCTCGCGGCTGTCTTATGTACGCCACTCCCCACGCTAGCCCCGGCACATACATAAGACACCGCGTCGAGGCGGCCCGATAGGGCAAGGGACTCCAGACGAAAGACGCTCATCCGCAGGGTATTATGCGCCTGCAACGATCGGGGCAGGGGGCGGGCTTAGGGCATCGGGACGGGGCTATGCCTGAAGGTTGCTGGTGATCCAGTTCGAACACTCGTCGTTGAAGCCGTGCCAGGCGGCGTTCCCGCCGAGATCGGCAACGATCAGTTGATCGTTATCATCGATGTGCTGAACCAGGTAGTCCCGGACCTGGGTATGGTTTTGGTCGGCCACGATTAGCCATATGGAGTCGAGACAGTGCCAATAGCTCCGGTAGCCTTCTTGAAGGGCCTTAATGAGTGCCGAGTAATCCTTGCCTTGGGTCTTCAAATCGTAACTAACCATGTACGTCGGCATATCCTTGCCCCCTAGACTTCGAATGCCCCTCCAGGTCTTCACTTACCCATGTACCCGATGATCCATGCAAATGGCCGGAGCCCAGTAGCTTGGGAACTCCGACCCTATGAGAGAAGCCGGTGCGACGAGCACGAGGAAGTTGAAGCCAACGCTTTAGGATGGGTTGTGCTCGCCCCACCGGGAATAGTCATGGTCGCACCACCCGAGGTCCCGCGCAACGCCTCAAGGACGCACGGCATCGGCGACCAAGTGAGGGCTTAGCCCGGATTATTCACGGAAGTGAGTTTTGCCGATAAATATGGGGGAAATTCACATTTGGACTTTTCGATCCAGCAACATGCCCTTTTATTGAGTTTTGCAGCACTTTCAGCAGGTAGGACGCTCTCTAAGAGACGGCTCATGAATAATCCGGGTTAGGTAGCCGCTGATTTAGTGGCCGTTTCCGGCTGCCGAATATAGCATCGAGGCACCCTCGAAAAGGAGCTCTCTCATGATGCGCCGTCGCAGCGATTTGCCTCCCATTGACTCCCAGCCGTGGTCGGGGTTGATCCCCGCCGACTCGTTCTACGCCCGCCTCGCCCAATGGAGCGATGTCCTTGTTGACGACGAAGACTACGCCCCGCTCTACAAGGATTCGGCGAGGGGCCGCCCGTCCATACCTCCGTCTCTGGTCGTCCTTGCGATGCTCCTGCAATACCACGACGACTGTTCCGACGCCGAGGCTGAGCAGAGGATGAGCTTCGACCTGAGATGGAAGCACGCTCTGGGGATAGGACTCGAAGAGGAGGGCTTCGACGCGACGGTTTTGTGCCGCTTTAGGCGGAGACTGCTCGAGTGCGGCTTGGAGCGCTCCCTGTTCGAGCGGCTGGTGAACGCCGCGAGGAAGATCGGGCTAATCGCCAAGGATGCCGCCCAGCTTTTGGACAGTAGCGACGTCCTCGGAGCAGCGGGGGCGAGGGACACCTACACGCTCATCCGGGGTGGTATTCGCAAGCTGCTACGCTCACTCGGATACTCCCCGGCGAGCAGAGTCGGGCTTTCCGATCGGCTTTGGTGGTACATCGACCCCGAGGCACCCGAGAAGCCCAAGATCGACTGGGCTGAGGCGGAGGCTCGCGCCGCCCATCTCAAGGACATCGTCCGCGATGCGCGGGAGGCGCTTTCTTTGGCAGAAGGTGCCACCACCACTCCCGCGACCAACGAGGCCTCTGCGCTGCTCGAAAAGATCGTCTCCGATGACGTCGAGGAGGGTCCGCCTCCCCCGCAGGGTCCCAAACGCAAGGGCCGCCCGCCCAAGAAAAAGGAGGAAGAGCCCGAGCGGCCGATGTCCGGCCAGCGGGACGCTTCCCCCGAAGAGGACGACCCCAGGCTGCGCCGGGGCGTGGCGAAGGACCGCGTTCTCAGCGTGGTCGATCCCCGGATGCGCGTCGGCCACAAGTCCAAGCGCCAGGCGTGGGCCGGATACAAGGTCCACATCGCCGAGGAGCCTGAGAGCGAGCTGATCACCCAGGTAGAGGTGCGTCCGGCCAACGAGTACGATGCCGATGCCGCCCCCGATCTGGTAGGAGGACAGCGAAAGTCGGTGGGGTTGAGGCCCAGAGAACTTTTGTGCGACGGGGCCTACGGCTCGGCCGATGTCCGCGCCCGGTTCAGAGAGATGGGGGTAGAGGTGGTGGCCAAGATGAGGCCGCTCACCGACTCAAAGCACTTCCGTAAGGACGAGTTCGAGATCGATCTTTGGGCCAATGGCGGCGAGGGGAGCGTAAGCTGTCCTGCGGGAGTGACCACCACCGACTACCGCATGGCCCGCGACGGATGGTACCGGCCCGTAAAGCTGTTCCGCTTCCCGCGAGAGGCCTGCGACGGATGCGAGCTCAGGGAGAGGTGTTTGGGAGGTCCGGCTGGCAGGAGTGAGCGCCCGGTGCGCCAACCTCCCGGCAGGCAGGTGCAGTTGCACTACCACGAGGAAGAGATCCAGAAGGCTCGAAAAGCCCAGCGGACGCCCGAGCAGAGAAAGGCGCTGCGGGAGAAGCTGAGGCCCCGGGCGAAAGTGGAGCGCAAGATAGCGGAGCTGGTTAGGCCCCACGGGCTCAGGCAGGGACGGTACTTCGGAGAACAGAAGACCGACCTGCAGGCGGTATTCACAGCGACGATGGTAAACGCCAAGCGGCTATTCACTCTAAGTGTGAAAGACGCCGATCTCGCCGATAGTCTACGAGACACACTGGCCGCTTGAAGCGGCCCGGAAGCGCTCCCGCGCCGCCTCCGTCTTCGATTAAATCAGCAGCTTCTTAGCCGTAGGAGTGTCCGGGCCGGGGCTAGTCGCAGCCCCGGCCCTTGTTCTTGCCCTATTCACCCGAGTGCGTGGAAGGGAAATTCTCGGAAGTAGGAGCCACCTGCGG
>JAIVIG010000186.1 GCA_020200675.1 Actinomycetota bacterium | reverse complement strand
AGATCAGACCGACCCCCTCCGTCGAGTGCCTGACTCTCGCTATGTCCTCGCTGACCTTGTGTCCCGGGAGCTGACCACCCTCGCCGGGCTTCGAGCCCTGAGCCATCTTTATCTGCAGCTGGTCTGAGTTGACCAGGTACTCCGTCGTCACCCCGAACCGGCCGCTGGCCACCTGCTTGATCGAGCTGCGCCTGACGTCGCCGTTCGGGTCGGGTGTGTAACGCTCGGAATCCTCCCCGCCCTCGCCTGTGTTTGACTTGCCACCGATTCGGTTCATGGCTATCGCCAGGGTCTCGTGTGTCTCTTTGGAGATGGAGCCGAAGGATATGGCCCCCGTCGCAAAGCGCTTGACTATCTCCTTGGCCGGCTCGACCTCCTCTAACGGAACAGGGTCCCGGTGGAAATCGAAGAGGCCACGCAGGGTGAAGAGCTGCTCGCTTCGCTTGTTGAAGTAGTCCGAGTACTGTTTGTAGGTCGCGAAGTCGCCCGTCTCGACGGCCCGCTGAAGCGGGACGATACTGTGCTGGTTCCACTGGTGAGGCGCGCCCTGCACTCGGAGCTGGTACTCGCCCCCGACCTCGAGCTCCTCCGGCCCGTCCTCTATCTTAGAGAAGGCCCGCCGGTGCCGCTCGAGAACCTCATACCCTATATCCTCAAGGCCGATGCCCCCGATGCGCGAGGGCGTGCGGGTGAAGTGTTTCTCGATCAGCTCGTCGCTCAAGCCGACGGCCTCGAAGATCTGGGCCCCACAGTACGAGAACAACGTCGAGATGCCCATCTTGGAGATGATCTTGAGCAAGGCCTTCTCGTTGGCCTTGACGAAGTTCTCGCTCGCCTCATCCGGCTCCACGCCGCCTGTTAACCCAGTCTCGACCATATCCTCTATGGTCTCGAAGGCGAGGTAGGGGTTGACCGCGCTCGCCCCGTAGCCGACCAGGAGAGCGAAGTGGTGTCCCTCCCGGGCCTCGGCCGTCTCGACGATCAAAGTCGTCCGGGTGCGGATGCCCGCCCGCACCAGGTGGTGGTGGATGGCGGCCGTGGCGAGCAGGCTCGGTATGGGGGCCTGCTCCGCGCTTACGCCCCTGTCGCTCAAAATGAGGACCGTCGAGCCTTCCATGACCGCCTTCTCGGCGCTCTCGCACAGCTCGTCGAGCGCCTCTTTCAGGTTCTTCTCGTCGTCCGCCGGGAAGAGCATCGAGAGCGTGGTCGAGGCAAAAGGCTCGGAGTTGAGTTGACGAATCTTCTCTAGCTCGGTGGCGGTCAGGATGGGGCCTTTGAGCGGTATCCTGCGGCAGTGTTCTGGCGTCTCGTCGAAGAGGTTCTGCTCGGGACCGAGGCTCATGTCGAGCGACATGACCAGCTCCTCGCGCAGCGGATCTATCGGCGGGTTGGTGACCTGGGCGAAGAGTTGCTTGAAGTACGAGAATAAGAGCTGCGGCCGCTCGGAGAGAACCGCGAGCGGTGTGTCGGTGCCCATCGAGCCGTCCGGCTCCTTGCCGTCGCGGGCCATCGGCGAGAGGAGTATCCTCAGATCCTCCATCGTGTACCCGAACGTGAGCTGCCGCTCGAAGAGCGAGGCGGTCTCGTTGCGCCCGTTGGGGGCGGCCTCGGGGAGCTCGTCCAGGTGGACCTCGCCCTCCTCGACCCACTTCTTGTAAGGCTGGAGATTGAAGAGCGGCTTCTTGACGCTCTCGTCGTGCAGCAGCTCGTTCTTCTCGGTGTCAACCACGAGCATCTTGCCCGGCTGCAGCCTCCACCGCTCGACTACCTCGTCGGCGGGGACGCGCAAAGCCCCGTCCTCGGAGGCCATCACGACCCGGCCGTCGCGGGTAACGGAGTAGCGGGCGGGACGCAGGCCGTTGCGGTCGAGGGTCGCGCCGATGAGCTTGCCGTCGGTGAAGGCGATGGCGGCGGGGCCGTCCCACGGCTCCATGAGGGAGCTGTGGTATGCGTAGAAGGCCCGCCGCTCCTCGGCCATCAGGTCGTCGTTCTCGTAGGCCTCCGGCATCATCATGGCGACCGCATGCGGCAGCGAGCGCCCCGCGAGATAAAGAAGCTCAAGGGCGTTGTCGAAGGTCGCCGAGTCGCTCTGGTCAGGCTGTACCACCGGGAAGAGCTTCTGTAGGTCCTCCCCGAAGAGCTTCGACTCCAGGCGGCTCTCGCGGGCGCGCATCCAGTTGATGTTCCCGCGCAGCGTATTGATCTCACCGTTGTGCGCCACGTAGCGGTACGGGTGCGCGAGGTCCCAGGTCCCCAAGGTGTTCGTAGAGAAGCGCGAGTGGACCATCGCGAGCGCGCTCACGACGGCAGGATCTTCGAGGTCCGGGTAGAACCTGGGGAGCTGCTTGCCCTTTAGTAGCCCCTTGTAGACTAGTGTCCGGGCCGAGAGGCTGACCACGTAGCAGCGGTGCGAGGCTTCAACCTCCCGGTGGAGCCTGCGACGAATCACGTACAGCTTCCGCTCGAAGGCCTCCTCGTACCCTACCTTATTCTCGATAAAGAACTGCCGGATGCGCGGCATGACGCTCCGCGCCAGCTGTCCGATTGCCTCGGGCTCTACGGGCACGTCCCTCCAACCCAAAAAGCGCTGCCCTTCTTCGGCCGCGATACGCTCTAGCGTATCCTCGCAGCCGGGTCCTTCTTCCCCCTCGAACTCGAAGAGCATCCCGACCCCGTACCCTCCGGCCGGCGTCACGAACCCGAACCCGCAAGCATCGCGCTGGTATGTAGGGTCGTAAAGCCCGGTATTGGGAGTTGCCAAACCGCCTCCTCGGGTGAAAAGGATGCCAGGACAGCAACCCGCTTTTTACACGAACCGAGCCCAAAGTACAAGGGGCGATGGTGAGCGATTACCTATTGGTACGAAAAGAAACCGCGAGTCTTCTGGAGCTACAGCTCCTCCAGAGCCCCCCGGAGCCTCTCCTCCTCCTGCAGCAACTCTGAGAGGCGCAAGCGCAACTCCGCCGCCTCCGTCTCGACATCGGCCAGTCGGAGGGTAAGTTCTCTCTCGCGGGCGACGGTCTCCGGGGTGCGTTTTTTCGGGCGGTAGCGGTTGCGGATGTTTCTCAGGCGTTCGCCGGCTCCCCGTCGGATGCGCTCCCGTTCAGCCTTGAACTCCTCACTCCCCAGGTACTGTCCCAGCGTCTCCGTTAGCCCCCGCCGCACCCGGGGGTCGCGGAGGAGATCGGTTATGAACTCCGCCGAGCTGTTCTTGAAGTTTTTGTCTTTATTCTCAGCCATGCTAGATCCTCTTACTAACGCCGCTCCACGCATTGTACAGCGCCGGAGAGAATACTACGGAGAAAAAGCGTTCGGAGCTTACGCCACCGACCTTCTTGCGGCTCTCTCCACGTCTTTGACGAGGATACGACCGCTGGAGCCCGTACCCCTGACCTCGGAGAGATTCACGCTCAACTCGCCCGCCTTGCGCCGGGCGGCGTCCGTAGCGTCCACTTCTCCTGTGTCCTCGTCTGTGTCCTCGTCCTTGACCCCCCGATCTTCTTCCTCCTCTTCAGGTGCGTCCGGGTACAGGACGTCGCCTTTGTCATCGAGCACCTCCTCGACGACGTTCCCGAACTCATCTCGCGCCCGCCCCACGATTCTGCCTCGGTCGTCTACGTACTCCTCCTCGATCTGGAGGTCGGCGAGGCCACGCGTCGTCTCCTCGCCCACTACACTGTCGGACTCATCCGGGACCGCATCTGTTACGCCTCCTGGCTCGTCCGCGGTGCGCGGCGTGGTAGGTACCTCCTCCTCGGACGCAGCCAGGCTTCCGCCTTCCGCCGTCCGGTCTTGGTTCCGCGCGGTCCCGCCGAGGATCTGCGGGTTCCTGTCGATGGAGGCCAGGGCCCGCTCCAGAGTATTGAGAACTCTCTCCAGCTTCACCCTCAAGCTCGCCTGGGCCTCCACGCCCTTGATCTCCAACTTGACCTTGTCGAGGTACACATCTATCCCAACGTTCACCTTCACGAGGTCGGCCAGCTCGGCGCGCAGCGATACGTGGGCTCTTAGATCTTCGACCTCCAGATCGAGCTCGTCGACATTGAGCACCGGTACGTCCAACACCAGGTCAGAATCTTCACTGTCGTGCTGCTCGCTACGGTCCACCATGTAACCGTTGTCCTCTCGTTCAGGAGGCGTCCGCTCACCCGCTTTCGGAGATCCAGGTTTTTCTAGTGACAAGTAGCGCCCTCCTTGCC
>JAIVIG010000185.1 GCA_020200675.1 Actinomycetota bacterium | reverse complement strand
GCTCCTGGCGCTTCTCTACCGGGACGCGGCGGTCGTCGCGGCTGGCGCCCCGGAGCTCGCGGTCAACGCGGACAGGATGGCGGAGATACGGACCAACGTCGCGGAGAGATCTGGGGCGGACTGGGCGGGGGCGGCCGGGGTCTTTGGAGAAGAAGGGGGAAAGCTCACGTATAATGTCTCCCCGGAGGCGATATTGGAGGTGGCGTTATCGCGGAGCCGGCAGAAGATACTAGAGTCCTCCCGCGGCTCGTAGACGTCCGCATCCCCGGCAGGGGCGTCGCGAAGCTCTGTTACGCCCGCGACCTCGATCTCCGGGTCGGCTACAAAGTCGTCGTCGAGACCGAGGATGGCGTCTTCATCGGCCGCGTCGCCCTGACGCCGAGGCGCCGTGAGCCCTACATGCCCCCCTACGACATCCTGCGCGTCGCGACCCCCGAGGACGAGGGAGAGGACGACCGGCACCGGGAGCTGGGGCGTGAGATCCGGGACGAGGCCCAGAAGCTCGCCCGCGACCACCGCGTAAAGGACGTCGAGTTCTTCGGCTGCGACGTCTCTCTGGATCGCTCCTACGTCGAGGTCAAGTACGGTTCCGAGAACGGTTGGCCGGACCTGGACCCGGTGCGGGATGGACTCCGGCGGCTCTACGATGCGAGGATCGTGCTGCACCGGTTCTCGTTCATCGACCGCGCGTCCGACTCCGGCGGGTGCGACACGTGCGGCGTACCCCTCTGCTGCGCCACCTGGAGCGGAGCCAGGAGCATGGGTCCGGTGAACGTCAGGCTCGCCAGGTTGTGGACTACTCGATGGTCCAGGACTCCGTCCTGGTCCAGTTCGGCCAGAAGAGGAGCGACCGCCGGCTCGTTCCCCTGGGTCGCCTCGCCCCCGAGAACCCCGGCATCGAGCCGGCGGACCCCGAAGATTGGATACTGGCGGAGCCGCCGACCGCCGGCGATCCGGACCCTTCTGACCCTCCGGATCATCCGGCCCCGTAATCTTTCTGTGCTAGGCAACCTCTGCGACGTGCCGGGCGTGCTCGTCGGACATGCCACCGACGAGGTGAACCTCACCGGCTGCACGGCGGTCCTCTTCGACACTCCTACCGGGGCGGTCGTCGGCGTGGATGTGCGCGGGTCCTCGCCCGGCACCCGCGAGACGGACATGCTCAGCCCGATAGGACGCGTCGGGGAGACCCACGCCCTCCTCCTAACCGGTGGTAGCGCCTTCGGCCTTGGGGCCGCGGACGGCGTCGTGCGCTTCCTGGAGGAGAAGGGCGTGGGCTACGACGTCCGGGTCGCCCGCGTCCCCATAGTCCCCGCCGCCGTCGTCTTCGACCTCGCCACCGGAGACCCCGCGGCCCGCCCCGACGCTTCTATGGGCTACAAGGCCGCCGCCGCCGCTACGAGCGGGGAATTCGCCCAGGGCAGCGTCGGCGTGGGTACGGGCGCCACCGTCGGCAAGGTTCTCGGGCCCGAGCGGGCGATGAAGGGAGGCGTGGGAAGCGCCTCGGTGAGTTTACCCGATGGGCTCGTGGTCGCGGCCCTGGCCGCCGTCAACGCCTTCGGGGACGTGCGCGATCCCTCGACGGGCGGGATCCTGGCGGGACCTCGCCTTGACGACGGCACGCTCGCCGACTCCGTGGAGCACCTCGCGGAGGCGGCGCGCTTTATGCGGTGGGGGGAGAACACCACCCTGGGCGTGGTAGCTACCAACGCCCGTCTCTCCAAGCCCGCCGTTACCAAGGTCGCTCAGATGGCCCACGACGGGCTCGCCCGCACCGTCTCGCCGGTCCACACCTCCATCGACGGTGACCTCGTCTTCGCCGCCTCAGTGGGAGGGCCGCCGGAAGGCGAAGCTGCGGGGGAACCTCCCGAAGGACCGGTAGGCGTCGTGGCGGCCCCGGACGTGGTGGGGGCGTGGGGGGCGCGCGTTATTTCGGAGGCTGTGGTGAGGGCCGTTCTCCGTGCTAGTGGAACACGGGATCTCCCGTCAGCCTCGGAGGTTTACTAGCTATCAGCACTCAGCTTCTCCCGGTGGGGATACTGGTGGCTCGAAGACGAAGCGCAGCAGGTGTCCTTCAGCTTTCGGATCTCTAGCTCGCCGTATTATCGTCTCGTCCGCCGGCTTTCGACCCCGTGTTCTTGCTGAAAGCTGAAAGCTGACTGCTGACGGCTTACAAAACGTCCATGTTCATGCCGGCTCTGACTCTCGCCGCCGCGCCGAGCCCTTCCGCGGGCTCGGCCACCACCACGTCGGTGGTGACGACGAGGCTGCCGATGGAGGCCGCGTTCTGCAGGGCGCTCCTCGCGACCATCGCCGGATCGATGATCCCGGCCGCGACGAGGTCCTCGTACTCGCCGGTCAGGGCGTTGAAGCCCACCGAGCCGCCCTGGTTGCGGACGTTGTTTATCACGATGGAGGCATCGGCGCCGGCGTTCGCGGCGATCTGGCGCATAGGCTCCTCCAGAGCGCGGTGCACGATCCTGGCGCCCGTGCGCTCGTCGTCGTCCAGCGTGTCGATCAGGTCTGCTACCGGTCCTTGGGCGTGCAGAAGAGCCACGCCGCCGCCCGGTACGATACCCTCTTCGAGGGCCGCGCGGGTCGCACTGAGGGCGTCCTCGACGCGGTGCTTCTTCTCCCTGAGCTCGGTCTCGGTTGTGGCGCCTACCTTGATGATTGCGGCGCCGCCGGCCAGCTTGGCGTACCGTTCCTGGAGCTTCTGGCGGTCGTAGTCCGAGGTCGTGACTTCGAGTTCGGCCTTTATCCGGTTCAGGCGATCCTGGATCTTCTCGGGGTCGCCGGCACCGTCGAGGATGGTGGTGCCGTCCTTGGTGACGACGACCTTGCGGGCGCTGCCGAGCTGGTCGAGCCGGGTGTTCTCGAGCTTCAAGCCGAGCTCCGCTATTATGGCCTCGCCGCCGGTGAGGATGGCGATGTCCTCCATCATCCTCTTGCGCCGGTCGCCGAAGAGAGGGGCCCTTATGGCCGCAGCGTTGAGCGTCCCGCGCGCCTTGTTGACTATAAGGGCCGCGAGAGCCTCGCCCTCGATGTCGTCCGAGATGACGAGCAGCGGTTTGTTGCTCTGCATGACCGCGTTCAGCACCGGCAAGACGTCCTGGACGTTGCTGATCTTCTGGTTGACGATGAGGATCAACGGGTCTTCCAAGACCGCCTCCATGCGATCCCGGTCGGTCACAAACTCCGCGGAGACGTAGCCCTTGTCGAACTGCATCCCCTCCGTGAACTCAAGGTCCATCCCGAAGGTCTGGGACTCCTCGACGTTCACGACGCCGTCCTTGCCGACCTTGTCTATGGCCTCGGCTATGACGTTGCCTATCTCCTCCGAACGCGCGCTGATGGCGCCGATGCGGGCGACCTCGTCCCTGCCAGAGATCTCCTGAGCTTGAGCCTTTATCGCCTCGACGGCGACCTCGACGGCCTTGTCGATTCCGCCCCTGAGGATGACCGGGTTTGCACCAGCGGCCACGTTCTCTACTAACCGGGCAGCCGCCGAAAAGGGAGTAGGGAGTAGAAAAATACTACTCCCTACTCCCTACTCTCCACTCCCTGCTCACTCAGCGAAGCTGCTTACGCCGAGGCGCCCTCCGGTATCAAGATGCCTCGACCTCGAAGATCCCCGTTCTCAAGGTCGACCATCGCGTCGTTGATCGCATCGAGTGGATACTCGGACGTGTGCAGCGTCACCTGTCCCTGTCCGGCCAGCGTCATCAGCTCGGCGAGATCGTTGTAGGTCCCGACGAGGTTCCCAACGATGCTGATCTCCCTTAGGATAATTTCTTGGGTGGGAATATCCAGCGCTCCACCGTAGCCGACCACGTAGTAGGTGCCGGCGTCTCGGACCATCTGCGGGGCCACTTTTTCGACGCCCTGCTCGGCGACGATGTCGATCACCGCTTCCGCCCCCATGCCGTCGGTTAGCTCCGTGACCGAGTTGACCTCGTTACCGTCGGCGAGGACGGTGTGATCAGCGCCGATGTCACGCGCAAGCTCCAGGGCCGGCTCCAACCTATCGACGACTACTACCTCGGCCGGGGTCAGTGCCTTGAGGCACTGGACGGCGATGTGGCCCAGGCCTCCGGCCCCGATCACGACGACCCTCGTCCCCGGATAGAGGATATCCGCCGCCTTCTTCACCGCATGGTAAGCGGTGAGCCCCGCGTCCGCGTGGGCTGCTATGTCCTTGGGTGCCACCCCCTCGGGCAGCTTGATCACCGACCGTGCGTGGGTTTTGAGAAAGTCTGCGTGTCCCCCGTCCACGAAAAGCCCGGGGAATACCCCTTCCACGCAATGCATGTCGTCGCCCGCGCGACAGGGTCGGCACAGTCCGCAGGTGATCAGGGGATGCACGACCACCGCATCGCCTATCTCGACGTTGGTTACCGCCGATCCGACTTCGTGCACCCATCCCGCGCTCTCGTGGCCGAGCGTGTAGGGCAACTCCACACCCTCTGCCTCATGAATCTCTTTGAAATCCCCGTCCTTGAGGTGGAGGTCGGTCCGACAGAGCCCTGACGCACCGATCATCACGATGACGTCGAGCGGCCCGGTGGCCTTCGGTTCGTCGACCTCGTCGATATGCAGGTATTCGTTATAGTTGTGTAGTCGTGCCGCTTTCATGGGGTTGCCTCCTCAGGGTCTTCGATTCCGTAGCGGGTAGCCAAAAGCCCCCGGCAGAAGCCGGCGTTTCCTTCGATGCTCAGTCGGGTCAGCTTGGCGAAGCGCAGATGCTCGATCACCGCCTCCTCGGGGATCTGGTTTCCGTCGGGGTCCACCACGAATGGCGCCTCCGCGGATGCGTCCAGCCCCAGCTCCTCCCTGCGGCTCAGGTACTTCTCGAACGCCTCCGAAGCGGGCACCTCTTCGAGCCGCATCTCCGCGAGCTCCTCGGAGGAGTAACCCTCGGCGAGCAGCGCCCGGCAGAGCCTCTCCTGCCGGGCGACGAAGGACTTGCGGCGGAAGATGGCGCGCAGTTCGTCGAGGCTCTCGCCTTCGGTCTCGCCGGGGAAGGTGCCCTCGAAGCCCCGGTCTTCGGCCATCCCGGCGTTGATCTCCGGCGACGCGTGGTGGTCGTCGAGGGAGATCCTCGCTTCCCGCACGCCGGGGACCGAGAGCACCGCCTCCTTGGCGTCCGCCACCATCAGGTAGGCGAAGTTCGGGGCGCAGAAAGGCGTTGGGAGTCTGAGCCGGACGTCCACCGCGTCCTCCGCGACCCGCAAACCCGCGACGAACTTCAGGTCCGTTATGGGTTCGTCGAGCTCTGGGTCCCGGACGCCCGAAAGGGCGCCCAGGACCGCTGCCTCGGTGAGTTTCACCGTACCGGTGCTTCCGGGTAGTCGTCTTCGGCGCCGGCCGCAACCGCCTCCGGCTGCGGTACCTCGGAAGGTACATCGAGGTCGTACAGGTTCGCGGCGTTGAGGCCCAGGATCTTGCGCTTTACCTCCGGGGTGAGCGTCCCGTACTCGCTTTGCATGTCCTCGGGGATCTGGAAGTCCACGAACATCTCGACGAGCCATTTGGGCTGCCAGATGGCGTAGTCGCTGGCGAACAGTATCCTGTCTTCGTCCAGCCAGTACAGCAGCTCCCCGATTATCTGCGCGAAGTAGCGCGGACGCGAATAGATGAACGGCATCGCCACCGCCAGGCCGGCGTAGACGTTTGCCTCCTGCACGGCGATCCAGCAGAAGTCCTCCAGCCGCGGCAACCCCACGTGCTCAACGATGAAGTTCAGGTTAGGGAAGAGAGACGCCGCATCGTCTATGTCCGCAACGTCGAACGCGTCCATATTCAAGGGCGTGATGGTCGGGCCCTTGTGGACGTGGATGTTCTTGACCCCTAGCTCCTCGCACTTCTCCAGGTACCTCTTGGCCCACTCGTCCTTGAGGCTCCAGCCCTTGGACTCGCCGTACCACTCGGCGGTGTTCAAGACGAACTTGTCCGGGTGCTTGTCCTTGAGGACCGCATTCTGCTCCGTGGTGTTGAAGCCGTTGATGTAGAAGTCCTCGAGGTAGGTGTTTTGGAAGATGGCCACGTCTACGTAGCCGATCTCGAAGAGGTCGTGCATCATGTCCTCTTGGGAGTACTTCTGGAACTTATCCTCCGGCCAGAGATACTCCTCGGGGCTCAAAGCGCTGTGGTAGCCGTAGAAGCAGTCGATGAACTGCTTGCCGTGTATGTTCTTCTGATTCTCCGGGCTCCCGTCCCAGTAGTGGACGTGCCCGTCCACCACAAAATACTTCTCGCCGTCTTTCTCGTACAAGGTGATTCTCTCCTTTCCCAGTACCGGGATACGCTTAGATCAGTCTCCGCGTACCGTCCGGTCTTCCATCCTCTCGCCTTGGCACGAGAGGTCCAACCCGTTAAAGCTCGTCACAGGTCTAGTCCTCGGTTTTGCCTCCTTCCCCAGATGAAAAACCGGTTACCATTGTAACCAACACTGTATTTACCCGCTTGTGCGCCCTCGTACACGGGCGCTTCCGGTTGGGCGACGAGCACTATTACTCCCGGGTTCCGGCTCCCTTAGTACGGCCTCTCGATATAAATGGGCGGGGGGGTAATCTCTTCCTCGGGTTTACCGCCGGGGCTGTTGGCTCCGGTCTCGCTTACGGTCATCAGCACCCGCACCTTCATGTCGTGCTCGACGAGGATCTGGCACGAGAGGCGCGCCTCCCCCAGAAGCTCCCGCATCTCGAGCAACGCATGCTCCGCCTCGGTCATATCCTCCGGATCCCCCTCCAAAAACTCGACCCGGCAGGTGGCGCAGTGCGCGTGGCTCCCGCACTGGTGCATGATGTCAACCCCCGCGTCCTCCTCGATGGCCAGGACCAGACGCCTGTCCTCATCGACGTCGAACGTTCCCGCGCCCTCCACTTCCAGCTCAGGCATTAGCTCCTCTTCTTGTTAAGCAGTACTAATTTACGTGCGCTCCTTAATACGGCCTCTCATCATAAATGGGCTCGGGGGTGACCTCCTCTTCAGGGATCCCACCGGGGCTGTTGGCTCCGGTCTCGCTTACGGTCATCAGCACCCGCACCTTCATGTCGTGCTCGACGAGGATCTGGCAAGAGAGGCGCGCTTCCCCCACAAGATCTCGCATCTCGAGCATCCTCAGCTCCGCCTGGGTCATATCCTCCGGATCGCCCTCCAAAAACTCGACCCGGCAGGTGGAGCACCTTGCGAAACCTTCGCACGAGTGCATGATGTCCACCCCCGCATCCTCCTCGATGGCCAGGACCAGACGCCTGTCCTCATCGACGTCGAACGTTCCCGCGCCCTCCACTTCCAGCTCAGGCATTAGCTCCTCCTCTCCTAAACGGACCTAAGTTTACATGGGCTCCTTCGAC
>JAIVIG010000184.1 GCA_020200675.1 Actinomycetota bacterium | reverse complement strand
CCTTCCGGGTGTGTATACCCGGAATAATACCGACTTCTAGGCGGTACGCAAGCCCCGGGGGCCTTCGATGAGCCGAAGCGCCTTATCTATCGCCCCTACCCCTAGTCTTTGGCTAGTCTCGCTGCCCCGGGTTGGCTTCTGACAGTACGCGAAGGGGTGTCTAGGGCATCTTGCATCTACAATGCTCAAGGACCATTTAGAAGGAGCGGGCGGTGCTGGAAGCCGAGCGCCAAAATGCCAGCGCGGGCGGGACGAGATTCAGAGGGCAGACGAGGAGGCGGAGAGGTTGCGCGAGGAGCTAGAGGTCGAGTCTTCTACGGGCCACTGGCAGAGGTTGTTTGGAGGATGAATTCGCGACGCGTGCTCATTGGCTCACTCGTAGGATGCGGAGGCCTCGTCATCCTTGCACTACTACTCATATTGGCTATTGGGATAGGCGCCAATATCGGTATGCAGAAGGCCAAAGACCAGGCAAAGTTGTTAGCAACGCCGAGAAATTGAGCCAGACAACGTTTTAACGTTGAGCCACCCTGGCCAGTTTGAGCAGTCTAACAACGATCCGTCCTTCAGACGTCCATCAGCTGTTCCTCCTCGCTCTTCTCCCTGCGTTTGCGCGTCCGGTAGGAGCCGCCCCGGGTGGTCAACACGTGGGCGTGGTGCCCGAGCCTGTCCAACAGGGCGGTCGTGAGCTTCTCGTCCCCGAAGACCTGAACCCATTCCCCAAAGGAGAGGTTCGTGGTGACCATCGTCGAGCGGGCCTCGTGCCTATCTGAGAGCAGGTCGAAGAGGAGCTCCCCTCCGGCCCGCTCGAAGGGGACAAACCCCAGTTCGTCCAGGATCAGCAGGTCTACCCTCCTCAAGCGCCGGTGCAGCAGCGTCAGGGTCCTTTCGTCACGGGCTTCGGTGAGCTCGCGCACCAGATCGGCTGCCCGCAAGAACGCGACCCTGAAGCGTCGCCTGGCCGCCTCCACCCCCAGCGAGATCGCTACGTGGGTTTTGCCGGTCCCGATGGGGCCGGCGAAGATGACGTCCTGGGCTTTGGTTATGTACTCGCAGCTCGCCAACTCCAGGATCTTCTGCTTCGAGATGCCCCGCAACGCTTCCCAGTCGAGTTGGTCGAGGGTTTTGAGATCCGGAAAACGCGCCTCCTTCAGGCGCCTCTTTGCCGTACGCTCCTCGCGGGAGCGCAGCTCTACCTCCAACAGCTCGCGCAAGAAGTCCTCGTAGTCCCATCCCCCGTCCCTTGCTTGGCGGACGAGCCCTTTGTACTCGGCGGCGAACGCGGGGAGCTTGAGCGCCTTGAGATACTCGGCGATCACCGCCTCCCTGGCCGCCTCGTTGGCCCTGGGAACCTCCGCGGCCCCTCTCACGACGCATCCCCAGCTTCGCCGGGCAGCAGCAGGAGATCGTAGTCCAAGGCCCTGCCAGACTCCACGCGGTAGCCGCTCAAGGCCTGCGGGACCTCCACGCAGCGGGGCTGCTGCTCCGTGGGGTCGTCGTGTACCCGCTCGCTCAGGGAAAGCAGGTCGCAACGCCCGTTTTCGAGGGCGGCTTCCAAAGCTTCGGCGACGGGCTCCTCGCCGTGGTCAACCAGAGCACCTACGATGCGCGCCAACACCCGCGAGGCCTCCTTGGTCCCGTAGCGCTCTACCAGCATCTCCCAGAGCCTTCCGTAGGGCTCTCCTAGCTCCCGGACGAGATCCGGGGCCACCTGCCTGACGGCCTGGGGCTTGCGGGCGAGCTCCGTAAGGTAGTGGCGGTAGCGGATCTTCTTGGCGCCTTTGCGCTCCCTGGGATAGATCTCGTTCTGCCCGCGGCAGTGGATGTGGACATCCTCCACCCCGACATAGGCCGTCGCCCTCAGGGACGCCCAGTGCGACGGGACCGAGTAGGTCGCGCCTTCGATGCGCACCGTCGAGCGGCGCGAGACCGAGAGCAGTTCCACCCTCCTCGCCTCGAAAGGGCGCTCCGGCAGCGCCCTCAGGTGCCCGCGCTCTTCGTCGAAGAGTTGCTCGCCGGCGAAGGCCATCTCCACCTCCCTCAAGAGGACCTCGGAGATCTCGAAAAGGGTCTCGCCTGTGGGGACCGGGGTGAGGTGGGCGAGCCTTATGCCCTTGCCTCTCGCCTCCACACCGCCCTTGTCGTGGCCCTCTCCGGGGCGGGCGAAGCACGGTTCGAAGAGGTAGTGGCTGGCCAGAGCCGCGAAGCGTTCGGTAAGCTCCCTCTCCGCGCCGACGATCTTCTTGACGGCCGCCGAGAGGTTGTCGTAGACGATCCTCTCGGGGACCCCGCCGAGGTAGGCGAAGGCCCTGACGTGGGCGTCCAGGAAGGAGAGTTGATCACACCCCTCATAAAGCCTGACGAAGTCCCTGCCCGAGTACATGAGCCTCATCACGAACTTGCAGGCCTTGCGCCGCTGTCCGTCCTCCTCGACGGTCACCTCGAAGAAGTCCACCTGCGCCTCCTCGCCGGGGCGATGAACGAGTGGAACGAACACCTCGGCTCGCTGGCGCCTCCGTTCGCGCAGGTAGTCCCTCACAGTGGTGATGCCGACCTGGTAGCCCTCCTCGACGAGTTGTCTGTGGATCCGAGTCCCGGTGAGGCGCTGCTTTGGGGTGGTTCTCCCTCGCCACTCGTCGAGCAGTTCCTCAATCCTCGGGGCTACTGTTTCCATGACCGGAGAGGGCTTCGACTGCCTCGCAATCCTCTTGGGCTCGGAGACCGTCAGATACTTGCTTACGGTGTTGCGGCTGACGCCCATCTCGCGGGCCACCGAACGGATGCTTTGCTCTTCGACGAGCACCTTGTGGCGAATTACGTGCACTTGGTCCATCCTCAACATCCTTCCTCCAGCAGAGCCCGGGGACATTACCCCGAAAGCTACCGGAACTCTAGGGCCGAGGGTGGCTCAATCTTCTGGCGTTGCGTGGCTCACTTTTTGAGCGTTGCGTCCAGCAAAGTCCGGGAGTACCACGGGGGAGTCGACAAATGCACCCTCAACTCAGGAGGCGGAGCCTGTACAGTTCATACCTATCGTGTTGAGGGTTTCTGGCGAACAGGGTACAAGTTACTGGTGCATATATAACACCGAGGCTTTAGAGGAAGGCGAGGTC
>JAIVIG010000432.1 GCA_020200675.1 Actinomycetota bacterium | reverse complement strand
CTTAGAAACGGTGCGAAAAGTCTCGGTAAGCTCCAAGTCAGAGCGATACGAGTCGATAAAACGGGGCGAAAAGGTTCTATTTTGCCGTTGTGCAACCAACCAAATGTGCGTCGAGACGTTACTCAGCTGCTTTTAGGATAGTTTCAAACTTGTTCCCGGAAAACCGATCTTCCTACTTGCGTGATCCCTTCGATGCAATAGGGGTTCCGATTTGCTCACAGAGCAGGTACTATGGTCGAATTGAGATAAGCGATCCGCCGACAAAAGCGAGAAGAAGGAGGAGAGCGGCTTGTTCGCCCGAATGAACACCTTCGACGGGTCTCCAGACCGGTTGGACGACGCACTACGTAACGTCCGAGAGCAGGTCCTACCACAACTTCACCAACAGGACGGATTCAAAGGGCTGATGTTCCTCGCTAACTACCAGAGCGGCGAGTTACAGCTTATGAGCCTCTGGGAAAGTGCGCAGTCCATGCGGGCCAGCGAGGAAGAGGCAAAGCGCCTGCGGGCCGAAGTTGCGGAGGCTGGGGATCAAGAGATAGCGAACGTAGAGAGGTACGACGTCGTCCTCTTCGAGACGCCAAGCTAATCCTGCAGTAACACTTAGCACAATCGAGCTCCGCAGCGTCGGTTGGAGTACTGTTAGAGTACTCAATATAGACACCTCCTGCGGCGTGTGTTCGCCAACGTGGCAGAGACCTCTGGTGAAGATCCAGGCTAGGACTACTCTTTGAGCAGCGCCGACGCCTCCTCGGCTGCCCACTGAACCATTTCGATCAGGTGCCGCCCCTCGTCATTGATACGCCGGGCCGTTGTGGAGAGACCTATCGCTCCCTCCACTTTGGCCCTTCTGCTCCAAACCGGTGCCGCCACGCAGCAGAGGTTCTGCGCAAATTCCTCGAAATCTATGGCTAACCCTACCATCCGAACCTTGTTCAGGTGGGTGTGCAGTAGAGCAGGCTGAACGATGGTTCGTGGCGTAAAGGCCTCCAGCCCGCCGTGATCTTCTATGTAACCCTCTACATACTTGGACCCCATGCCGGCCAACAGCACCTTGCCCAGAGCGAGCGCGTGTGAGGCCCCACGAAACCCTTCTACCACTCCTACGGGAGGACTATTGGGCGGGGCTTTGACCTGGGTTACCTCCATCTCCCCAGCCGAGAGCACCGCGGAGTAGGCCCGCCGCTGAGTCCGTTGCGCCAGTTCCTCGACGACCGGCTCGATCTTGGAGTCGAAGTCGCTCCTGGAACCCTCGCTAAGCAGGGAAATGGTAGGGCCGATCCTGTAGCCTCCGCGATGGGGAAGCTTTTCGATGTACCCTTCATCGGTGAGTATGCTGAGCAAGTAGTAGCAACTGGAGAGGTTGGTCCCTATCTCGTGGGCGATCTGCTTCGCCGTCAAATCTTCTCCCTGGCGACTGACGAGTTCCATGATCCTGAAGACCCGTCGGACGCTCTTGAACTTGGTACCGGCCTGTGCCCCGCTCAACGGGAGGTTGTCAGAGTCTCCATCCGAATAACTCAGCTTCATTAATGAGCGCCCTAACTTCTATCCCTTCCCCAGACGGGTAAAGCTACTTCCCAGACCCCATTTTGGAGCACCGGCTGCCAGGCGCAAGGCTATTTTTTGATTTCTCAGTGGATTTTCGCACATTGTTGGAAAAAATGCCTTTTGATACTTGTGGTCTACGAGACCGCTTCATTACCATGGTGGCCGTAGATTGAGCTACGGGTAAAGGGGTGGTGAGTACAAAAGGGGAATCATCGTTAAGAGCTATCTGGAAGAAGAGCTAGCTTATCGAAAGGAGTTAAGTAGAGCTCGTGGCAAAAAAGTGGCTTACTAAAGCTTACAACAAGATACAGGAGATGTCCTGGGAGCCGACTTACGTCGAGAAGGACCCCAGGTACAAGACCGACTACACGTTCACGGGGGCTCAGCCGAAGGAACCGATGAAGCAGGTTCTGCAGTCCTACTTCCCGATGCAGGAGGAGAAGGACGAGCGCGTCTACGGGGCCATAGACGGGGCGGTCCGCGGGAACATGTTCCGCCAGGTGCAGCCGCGGTGGATGGAGTGGCAGAAGCTCTTCTTGAGCATCATCCCGTTCCCCGAGATCGCGGCCGCGCGGGCCATGCCGCTCTTGACCGAAGCGGTGCCCAATCCGGAGCTCCACAACGGTCTCGCGATTCAGATGATCGACGAGGTTCGTCACTCGACGCTCCAGATGAACCTGAAGCGCGAGTACATGAAGAACTATATCGACCCCGCCGGGTTCGACATCACCCAGAAGGCCTTCCACAACAACTATGCGGGAACCATCGGTCGTCAGTTCGGCGAGGCGTTCATCACCGGCGACGCGATCACGGCGGGCAACATCTACCTGCAGACCGTGGCCGAGACTGCCTTCACGAACGTTTTGTTCGTGGCGATGCCGTCCGAGGCCGCGGCCAACGGCGACTTCCTGCTGCCCACCGTATTCCTCTCGACCCAGTCCGACGAGTCGCGGCATATCAGCAACGGCTACGCCACGCTGATTATGGCGATGGCCAGTAACGAGAACAAGGATCTGCTCGAGCGCGACCTGCGCTACGCGTGGTGGAACAACCACGCGGTCGTGGACGCGGCGATCGGAGTGTTCATCGACTACGGCTCCAAGGACCGTCGTAAGGACCGCGAGAGCTACGCGGAGATGTATCGGCGGTGGGTCTACGACGACTACTATCGCAGCTACCTGGCCCCGCTCGAGAAGTACGGCCTGGCGGTCCCGCACGACCTCGTCGAGGAGTCGTGGAACCGGATCTGGAACAAGGACTACATACACTACGTGGCCCAGTTCTTCGCCACCGGCTGGCCGGTCAACTACTGGCGCATCGACCCGATGGTCGAGGAAGACTTCGAGTGGTTCGAGCACAAGTACCCCGGCTGGTACGACAAGTTCGGCAAGTGGTGGGAGCACTAGGCAAGTGGTGGGAGCACTACAGCGCGCTGTCCGAGCCCAACGGCCACAACCCGATAGCCTTCGAGAACACCGGCTACGAGTATCCGCACCGCTGCTGGAGCTGCATGGTTCCGTGCTTGATCCGCGAGGACACAGTCTTCGCCGAGGTCGACGGTGAGTGGCGGACCTACTGCTCCGAGCCGTGCCACTGGACCGACGCGGTAGCCTTCCGGGGCGAGTACAACGGTCGCGAGACGCCCGCCATGGGCCGGCTGACCGGCTTGCGCGAGTGGGAGACTTTGTACCACAACTGGGATCTGGCCGACATCATCCAGGACCTCGGCTATGTCCGCGACGACGGCGAGACCCTGGTCCCGCAGCCACACGTCCAATTCGACGACAGCAAGATGTGGAAGCTGGACGACGTGCGAGGGAACCCGTTCCCGAGCCCGAAGGTGACGCTCAACGAGATGTCCGACGAGGAGCGCGAGGAGCATATAAAGGCGTACAAGCAGGGCTTCACCATCCACGAGTCCCTCTCCTAACCCCTCTAAATGTCCAGTATGGCCTGATCAGGCCAGGACGTTCAGGAAGGAGCAGCCGGTTAATCCGGCTGCTCCTTTCACGTGCAGCTCGAATCCTAAGTGCACAAGGCATATAAATGACACACGCATGTGTATGCATGAAATACTTAACGTCACGGATAGAATAAAAGGAAACTAGCCGCGAGAGCAAACACTTTCAGTGTTTAGGGTTACACCTTCCCTTCGAAGGGTAAGATTTCTGTAGAGCCCGTGTGGGGGGAGAGGAAAGCGTGGGGAGGACGCACAGGGTGCGCTATGAGTCGCTCGGCTTTGAGATCGAGGTTGGTCAAGAAGAGGCTGTGCGGTGGGGAAGGAGGGCCTTCCTTATAAGAAGGCAGCGGCGTGGTAGGGGAAAGAGGGAGCTTGCTCCGGGGAAGGGAAGCATGCTATAGTCCGGAATGTGGACGGGGAAAGGAGGTGCCTTCTTATAGGTCTTATAGGAAGAGACAGCACCACGTAGGTAAAGGGGAAGTAAGGGGAGAGGAGATCGCTTGTGAGCGAACCAGGGCCAGAAGGAAAACCAATTCTCGAAGCAGGAGGAAGGCCGGGGAGGAGCATACCCCAAATCGTGTTAACGGACGCGGAAGCGGGCGCAGCCGAGTTCGCGGGATCCGATAGCCGGGCCTTTAACTACTTCACGCCCCAAAAGCGTCGCGCTACCACGTACGAGGACGTAACCGTCGACGTCCAGCCCGACCCCGAGCGGTACCTGACACAGGGATGGATCTACAGCTTCGCCGACGGCACGAGCGGGTTCGAGGCTGACTGGACGCGGATGAAGTCGTCCGACTGGCACGCGTACCGCGATCCCAACGAGGAATGGGAACGGACCTTCTACCGCAACCAGAACAAGAACGTGGTCCAGGTCCAGCAGAACATGGAGCTCGCCAAGACCGAGAACATGTTCGAGAACTGGAACGAGAAGTGGCTCGAAATCTTCGCCAAGCACGTGAGCACCTGGATGCACCCCGAGCATGGGCTCGGGTTGTATGTCTTCGTGAGGGCGCAACGCGAGGCCATGACCAACATGCACAACAACGCCATCTCCCTGATGGCGATCCACAAGATGCGCGGCGCTCAAGACATCGCGCTCTTCAACCTGGAGGTGAGCGAGCTGCTCCCCGACAAGTTCGATGCGTCCGTGCACCGGGAGACCTGGCTTGAGGACCCGATGTGGCAGGGCGTACGGGAGAACGTGGAGCGCATGTTCGTCCTCGAGGACTGGGCCGAAGAAGTCTTCGCCGCCAATATCGTCTTCGAGCCGCTAGTCGGTGAGCTGTTCCGCAGCGGATTCGCGATGCACGCCGCGCCGCTACAAGGCGATTTCGTGACGCCTACGATAATGGGCTTGATCGAGAACGAGTACGAACGCGACCTCAATGCGACCAGGGATATGTTCACTCTGCTGGCAGAGGACGAGGAGCATGGGGAGGAAAACAAGCAGGTCATGCAGGAGTGGCTCGACAAATGGGTCCCCCTGAGCATCAAGGCGGCCCAAGGGCTCGAGCCCATCTGGTCGGAGCCAGAGGTGGAAGTGGTGAGCTTCGAGGAGTCTTTCGAGAAGGCCAAGAGCCGGTTCGAAGACATCCTCTCCGACCTCGGGTTGCAGTTAACGGAAGAGCTCGTGCAGAAGTAGAGGAGGTGACTTTATGAGCGAAGAAGGACAACAGGGCGAAGAACGGTACCAGAGCGATCAGACCGCGTCGAACAAGGTCGGGGTTACCCTGAGCCAGAGCGTCGAGGGCAACGTCATCGCGGAGGTCATGGAGGAGAAGGAGGGGGTGGAGGTCAGCCATTATCCGGCCATGATCCGTATCGACGCCGACGACAAGCTGGTGTTCGATCTGGCCGAGATCCAGGAGGCCTTGGGCGATAGTGACGAGTTCACCTCCTACGACTTCCAGATCGAGATGGCGACGCACTACGGGCGGATGGTCGCGGACGATGAAACGGTGACATTGTTCGCGAACCCCGAGGACGCGGCTGAAGAGCTCGGTTTCGACCTCCTGGAGGAATAAGAGTAGTCCTCGCCGAGCTGGGGTTTGCTAAAGAGGGGGGGCGGTTCCCGAACCGCCCCCCCCTTGTTACAAGCAGATCTACCGGGCCAGGGAGCCCGGTTGGAAGTCCCAGAAGACCATACTTTCAAGCCCTTTCGGGTGGAGCAGCCTGGCACATCCTATTAGAATGAGAGCGGAAGAGGATAAGAGGGGAAGGGGATCACCATGGCCCAATTCGTCAAGGTCGCCAAAATGTCGGAGCTGCCCGAACACGACGGCTCGCTTGAAGAGGTCGAGGGTAAGGGCACGCTCGTCGAGGTCGAGGGCCACCGGATCGCCCTGTTCAATCTGGACGGCGAGGTTTTCGCTATAGACGACGCCTGCAC
>JAIVIG010000183.1 GCA_020200675.1 Actinomycetota bacterium | reverse complement strand
CCCGCCGCTCCGTTACGGGAGCCGCCTTTGCTTCCTATGGTGACTCGCATGATCTTCTCTCCCTCCAAGGCATCTCTTATTGGGTCCCGTACACGGCGTAACGCGCCGCGTCAGAGCGCTTCAGCTCGAGCCCGAGTCCGGGTCGCGACGGGTCGGGGGGCAAGGCGCCGTCGAGCGGTTTGGGCGCCCCGTCGAATAGCATCCGCTCTATTCGCACGTGGTCGTGGAAGTACTCCAGGTGGCGTAGCGGGACGGTGGCGCAGCAGGCAGGGACGTGGAGCGCCGGCGCCGTATGCGCCGAGAGCGGCACCGAACGGGCCTCGCAGAGGGCGCCCGCCAGCAGAAACCCGGTTATGCCGGCGCACCGCGTCGCGTCGGCCTGCAACACGTCCACCGCGGCCGCCTCCAGCATCCGCCGGAAGTACGGCAGGTCGTAGCCGTACTCGCCGGCGGCGATCTCCATGCTGGCGGGCGCCCGGTCGCGGAGGAGCCGCAAGCCCTCCAGGTCGTCGGAGGAGACCGGCTCCTCGAACCAACTCACGCCGAACTCGGCGAACCGCTCGGCGAAATCCAGTGCCTGTTTGCGGTCGTAGGCGCCGTTGGCGTCTACGAAGAGCTCCGCGTCAGGTCCGATCGCCTCGCGGGCGGCCCGCACCCGGTCGATATCGTCAACCGAGTACCGGCCGACCTTCATCTTCACGCGGGGGATCCCCTCCTCCACCCAGCCGCCTAGTTGCTCCTGAAGCCGCTCTATCGAGTAGGAGGTGAAGCCCCCGCTGCCGTAGACCGGCACGGAGGTATGCGCCGCGTCGAGCAGGGTGACGAGCGGCAGGTCGAGTAGGCGGGCCTTGAGGTCCCACAGCGCGGCGTCGACGGCGGCTATCGCCATCGAAGAGATCCCCGGACGGCCGAGGTTGCGAATCGCCCCGACCATCGCCTCCCACGCCCCGGTCACGGACATCGCGTCGCGCCCGGCGACCACCCCGGCGAGCTTCCCCTCGATCAACTTTGCCGCCGCCGCGTCACCGTAGGTGTACCCGAGTCCGCGCCCGCCGCCCGCGAACGCTTCGACGACGACGATGGTGGTCGAGTCCCACTCCAGGGTACCGTCCGACTCCGGGGAATCGGTCGGCACGGCGTACGCCGAAACGTCGAGCCGTTCGACGGCTACGTCGACACCCCTTGTTGTGGTCGCCATTACTTGTCCCGGTGCGGCAGGAACTCCTGGATCTTGCCCTTGATGGATTGCTTTACGATGCCGATGGAGTCGACGTCACGCCTGGCCAGCGCGAAGGTGAGGGCCTTGGCCTGATCCAGGCCAATGTGCGGCGGCAGCGGCGGTACGTCGGGGTCCGTGATGGCTTCCAGGACGACCGGCCGGTCCGCGGCGAGCGCCTCGTCCCAGGCTTCTCCCACGTCGTCGGGGTTGTCTACGCGGATGCCCTTGAGTCCTAGCATCTCCGCGTAGCGGGCGAAGGGGAAGTCGGGTATGTCCTGCGCGGCCTCGAACTTGGGGTCGCCCTCCATGGCGCGCATCTCCCAGGTCACCTGGTTCAGGTCCTGGTTGTGCAAAACCAGTATGACCAGCCGGGGGTCGCTCCACTTCTTCCAGTACTTCGCGATCGTGACGAGCTCGCCGTTGCCGTTCATCTGCATCGCGCCGTCGCCGACCAGCGCGATCGCGACCCGATCGGGATGGGTGAACTTCGCGGCGATCGCGTAGGGGACGCCTGGCCCCATCGTCGCCAGGTTGCCCGAAAGAGAGAGTCGGAGGTGAGGATGCAGTTGTCCGGCAAGCGGGACGAGAGCTCCCAGAAGACCCTTTGGGGGTTTATGGGTTCGGCGTCGTTCATGGCGCGGGCCTCTACGATCTGCCACCACTCGGCGACGTTCTGCTCGATCTCTTCGCGCCAGGAGCGGTCCGTCTTACGCTCCAGGTGCGGGATGAGGGCCCTGAGCGCTTCGGCGCTATCTCCGACCAGATTTACCTCCATGGGGTAGCGGATGCCCACCATGCGCCCGTCGATGTCTATCTGCACGCCGCGGGCGTTGCCGGGTTCGGGCAAGAACTCCGAGTAGGGGAAGCTCGAACCGACCATCAAGAGCGTGTCGCACCCCATCATCATGTCCGAGCTCGGCTTGGTACCGAGCAGCCCGATAGCCCCGGTGACGAACGGTAGGTCGTCCGGCACCGCCGCTTTGCCGAGCAGGGCCTTCGCCACCCCCGCGCCGAGTATGTCGGCGACCTCCAGGACCTCATCGGCGGCGTGGAGCGCGCCCGCGCCGACCAGCATGGCGACCTTCTCGCCGGAGTTCAGCACCTCGGCCGCCCGCCGCAGGTCGTCCTCTCCTGGAACGACGCGCGGCGATGAGTATCCGGAACCTCCGGGGGCGAACCCGTGCGCGTGCGGAGGAAACTCGACGGCGTCCTCGTCCTGAATATCGTTCGGCACGATAATGCAGGTAACGGTCCGCTGGTCCCTGGCGATTCGCACGGCCCGGTCCACGAGGTAAGGTAGCTGCTCGGGCACGGAGAGCATGTGCACGTACTCGTTCGCCACGTCCTTGTACAGGCTCTGGAGGTCCACCTCCTGCTGGTAGTCGCTGCCCAAAGAGCTCCGCGCCTGCTGCCCCACTATCGCCACCACCGGCTGGTGATCCATCTTCGCGTCGTACAGTCCGGTCAGGAGGTGTATGGCCCCCGGCCCCGAGGTCGCCAAACAAACGCCGACCTCCCCGGTGAACTTGGCGTGGGCGCACGCCATGAACGCCGACATCTCCTCGTGGCGCACCTGGACGAGTTCGGGGTCGTTATCGGCCCGGCCTAAGGCTCCCATGATGCCGTTGATGCCGTCGCCCGGGTAACCGTAGATGCGCCTCACGCCCCACTCCCGAAGACGCCTCAACAAAAAATCTCCAACGGTCTCGCTCACGGAGAATCCTCCCTTTCTGGTTGCATTGCTTTCTAGTCTTTGCTCGCGGCGTACGCTATGGTGCTCAGCAGCGCGTTCTCGGCCTGGCGCGAATCAAGCCGGGAGTGCTGCACGACGATGGGAACGTCCGACTCGATGACGCTCGCATAGTCGGTATCGGTCGGAACCGGTTCGGGATCTTCGAGTTCGTTGAAGCGTACGTGCTGCGTGCGCCGGGCCGGTACGGTCACCTGGTAGGGCCCAGCGGGCTCTCGATCCGAGAAGAAGATCGTGATCTCCACGTGCGCCTCCTCGTCTGAGGCGTTGAGCAAACACGCTGTCTCATGGCTCGCGAACTGCGGTTCGGGACCGTTACTCCAGCCGGGGATGTAACCCTCGGCGATCGCCCACCGTTTACGTCCGGTTGCAGCCTTCAATGTACTCACGCCTCCTTCGCTGTAATTACGGTAGCCTTCCGGGACTGGTAGAGTTTAAGAAGTCTCCGTGGCTACACCCGGCATGCGCTAAGGCCAGGGGGCGGCCTTTACTGCTCGGCACGCTGGACCCGGAACCTGGATATGCTCACCTCGGCCAGCAGCACGATAAGCAGGGCCTCGATGGCTTTGTCGACGTTGCCCCCAAGGTCGAACACCCCCACGTAGAAGTACGATGCGATGCTGGCGACGGCCAGTGCGATCACTACTCTCTCGAGTGCGGCCCCTCAAATCAGTGGCGTTAAGATCAAAAACATCACGATTCCGGCCACAATCCCGATTACCACCTGCGCAACTGCACCGACTACGGCGCGCACGTCTTCGCCTCCTTCGTCGCATTCCTAGCCAAACACATAAAGATCCGGGACGGCCTTACCGTCCGGCCAACTCCTCTCTGGGATTAGACATGCCCGCATCGACCGTTACCAGCACGATGAGCAGAACCTCGATGACTTGGGTGACGTCGCCCAAAGTGTCACGCACGTTCACGTAGAAGTACGACGCGATGGCGGCGACGGCTATCGCAATGATCAGTACGCGTACGACGGGGCGAAACCGCGCCAGCAGGGAGATGGGCAAATACAGGGCGGCGGCCAGGGTTATGTAGGCGAAGAAGTTGCCGACGAACAGGAGCTGGAACACCGGCCCCATTGCTCCTGATCCCAAGAAACCTTCGATGAGGAAGAGGTATAGGTGGATGATGCCCGCCGCCAGGGCTAGAAGGATGACCCCGACCTGAATAATGGGGCCTATGCGTGAATGGGTCTCAGCGGCGTTCATTGTTAGCCTCCTGTTCTCCCGAATAGCGGGGATAACATTTACTGTGTTTCACCTTACACGGCTCGTCTTACGGAACCCTTACCGATTCCTTACGAAATGGTTAATACAAACAGTTCGACTCCGGGCCCCGTTGGCGACTACGAGCTATCCTCGTGGAGAGCTTCTGCCGGTAGTAGCCGTCCGCAACCCGCTGGTTGGTCTACGCCAGCGTCGGATACACGAGAATGGTCGTCAAGAGTTTGCGCCTATGGGGACGTTCTTCTGCAGCATGATCAGGCCGTCGGACAAGCGCTCGAGGACCGCCGAGCAACCCTCCCGCCTATTTCGGAGATCGCGGCGCGCAGTAACTCGGATAAGCCTTGGCCCGAGCAGCGGTTCTGTAACTCGGTTCTATGGGTCAGCGAAGGCGTCGTAGGCGATCGCCTTGACCATACCGTAGGCGAGGTGGAAGCCAAAGTCCATGGCCCAGCTGGAGGGAGGCGTTTTAGGTGACGGCGTCGCGCAGGATGCGGCCGTACTTTCCTTCCTTGAGGATGCGCTCCGCCTCGCGCTGGAGCTGACGCACCCGCTCGCGCGAGATCTCCAGCTCGTCCCCGAGCTCGGCGAGCGTGGCCGTGTCCCTATCGTCGAGACCGTACCGTCGCACCAGGACGTACCTCGCCCTCTCGGGCAAGCGCTCTATGGCCTCCTTGAGGTGCTCGG
>JAIVIG010000431.1 GCA_020200675.1 Actinomycetota bacterium | reverse complement strand
TCGTCAGACCGGGGCGAACCAGACCATCGACCAGCCCGACATGTTCGGCGACTACGTCCGGTGGCGCTTCGACCTGCCCGCCCCCGACGCAGGGGTGGATCCAGCGGTGGTTCTGACCACCGTGGATCAGGCCGTCTACCGCGCCCGCCGCGCCCCAAGCGGCCCCGTCCACCTCAACCTCATGTTCCGCGAGCCATTTGTCCCCGAACCAGAAGATCGGGAAGAAGGACTATCCGCCCCCGACCGGTGGTCAAGCAGCGGCGAGCCCTACACCCGGTACGCCGCCACCAGGCCTGCCGTAGACCTCGACGAGGTCGAGCGTCTCTGGGAGTCGCTGCGCCCGGTGGAACGGGGCCTCGTAGTCGCGGGGCGTCTATCTTCCCGGAAGCAGGGCGAAGCCGTGCTGCGGCTGGCCGAGTCTTTGGGATGGCCGCTCCTGCCGGACGTGGGCTCCCAGGTCCGGCTCGGCGCGATTTCGGAGAACCTCGTCCCCTACTACGACGCGCTGCTGGCGAGCGAGCGGTTCAAGGAGGCGCACATCCCGGAGGCGGTGCTGCACTTCGGCGGACGCTCAGTCTCCAAACGACTCGAGCAGTTCCTCGCCCGGAGCCGCCCCGACCCCTACGTCGTCGTGCGCGAGAACCCCTTCCGGTTCGACCCGGGCCACCGGGTGACGCACAGCGTCGAGGCCGGCGTTCTGGATCTCTGCGCCGCGCTCGCGAAGGTCGCAGGGCAACGGCGTCCTCCCGCGACCACCGCGTCGTGGATGGTGGATTGGCGCGGGGCTTCGGAGAGAGTGGATCTGTATCTGGACCGTTCCTTTGCGGAAACGAAGGAATTGAACGAGCCGCTCGTTGCGCGCCTGATCTCACAACACATCCCTGATGAGCACGGCCTCTGCGTGGCGAGCAGCATGCCGATCCGAGACCTGGACGCCTTCGCGGCCACGGACGGAGCCGCCGTTCCCGTCGCCGCCAACCGGGGCGCGAGCGGCATAGACGGGACCGTCGCCACGGCAGCCGGCTTCGCGCGGGGCTCCGGCAAGCCGCTGACGCTCCTCATCGGGGACCTCGCGCTGTTGCACGATCTGAACTCGCTCGCCATGGTCAGGGATCTACCCGTCGTCCTCGTGGTTTTGAACAACGACGGAGGCGCGATCTTCTCTTTCCTCCCCGTCGCCCGCCAGAAAGCGTTCTTCGAGCCCTACTTCGGTACGCCACAGGGCGTGAGTTTCGAGGGCGCCGCGAAGATGTTCGGCCTCGGATACGATCTTCCGCGTACGGCCGAGGAGTTCGCGGAGACATATCACGCGGCCTGCACCCAGAATACTCCCGTCTTGATCGAAGTACGTACCGACCGTGAGGAGAACACGGAACTGCACCGGAAGCTATTGTCAAAGACTTCAGCAGCAGCTCGATAAGACGACGTGTCCGATGGCCATGCGCGGCCTCGTCATTGTGCTGGCGGACTTGGCTCTACTCTTCGAACCCGGTAGGATACCGAGGGGTTGGTCGTCTAACGAACCGTTAAGGAGAACCGATGAGTGAAAAGCGGGACAGGGATGTCGAGAAGGTCTACTCCACGTCCGAGTTCGTATCGAAGTTGCGCAGGCTGGCCGACGCCCTGGAGACGGGTGAGAGGTTCGAGATTCAGGTAGCCGGAGAGAGAGTTTACGTGCCCGCTCGCGCCGAGTTCAACGTCGAGCACGAACGAGAGGGGAACGAAGAGGAGATCGAATTCCAGCTTAGATGGACCAACCAGTGATCCTATCTTCGCCGGCTCGTTAGCCGCGAATCTCGTCCCTCGTTCCAAGTGATGCTCCTCATGCTGCATCGGGAGTTGTTGGAAGAGGTTCCCGCACGGACCCATGATCGGGTTGAGTTACGCCGTCTCCGGTGATCCTCATCGCCCGGCGATCCTGTTCTTACATGGCTTCCTGGGCTCGGGCGCTGACTGGGCAGACACGATCTCAGCCCTCGATGAACGTTTTTACTGTGTAGCCCCCGACCTGCCGGGCCACGGCTCTTCGCTCGGGCTACCGCCGGAGAACTACACCATCGAAGGTGCAACACGGGCGCTGCCCGGTCTGCTCGACGAACTCGATGTCGAACGTCCGGCCATCGTCGGATACTCGATGGGCGGGTGGCTGGCGTTGTACCTCGCGCTGCGCCACCCCGAGCGGTGCGCCGGGCTCTTTCTGGAGTCCGCTTCGCCGGGACTCGAGGACGCGGCGGAGCGGCAGGCGAGGCGTGACGCCGACGAGGAGAGGGCGAGGCTTCTGGAGTCGGGCGACTTCGGAACGTTCCTGGCGGACTGGTACCGGCAGCCGCTCTTCGCGGCGCTGGAGCGGCATGAGGGGTTGGCGGAGAGGCTCATCGAGGCTCGGCGACGCAACGATCCGGGGGAGCTTGCACGCTCGCTGCGGGGCATGGGGACGGGCGATCAGCCCTCGTTGTGGGGCGAACTCGGTGGGCTGAAAGTACCGACACTCGCCATTACTGGGGCACTGGACGAGAAGTACGCCGGGATCGCGCACTACATGGCGGCCCTCAACCCTCGGTTGCGAACGGTCATCGTTCCTGGCGCTGGGCACAACGTGCGTGTCGAGAAACCGGGGGCGTATCTGCGGTTGTTGAAAGATTTCCTCGATTCCCTATAAAGTTTGCGAAATAACAATCTGATAATATGATTCGATGTGATAAAGATTTAGAGGGCTGGTTATGTACGAGATTCGTTCCGTCACGGAGGTTGCCCGCCACTTTGCCGACTACATCAACAGGGTGGTCTATCGTGGCGAGCGCTTTGTGCTGATGCGCGGCAACAAGCCCGTCGCCGAGCTTGGACCTCTGCCCGCGGGGAAACGTCTGGTCGAGTTGCCGGGTCTGCTCGCTTCCTTGCCGAGGTTGTCAGAAGCTGAGGCGGAGGAGTTCGCCGACGATCTCGTCTCTGCGAGGTCAAAGCTTTCCTCGACCGAAGTTCGGGACCCGTGGGAGTCCTGATCGACGCCAGCGTCTTGATCGAGCACGAGCGCGGGCGCGTGAACCTGGAGCGACACCTTGCGGGCCGGGAGCAGGAGGAGTTTTTCCTGTCGGTCATTACCGCGAGCGAGTTGGTCCACGGTGTACACC
>JAIVIG010000182.1 GCA_020200675.1 Actinomycetota bacterium | reverse complement strand
GACCGATCGGTTGTGGGCGCATCGACATAACTCTGTTCTCCAGAAGGCTATTTGACTCTACCTTCCGTGGAGTATGCAGCGTCGCTGATGAATAAACCAACAGTATCGTTTAGGGACACAACCTTAACACTTCCTTGACGATCAAGGGTACGATGAGAAAGTAGGTACGGATTCCTGACTGGGTAGCCCGCTACCGCGACGGGTCTCGAAGAAGGCCGGGGCATAGAGAAGCCCCGGCCTCTCTTGTGTCACCCCTTAACACCACTCTCGCAGAAGATCCTCACGACGAAATGCTTATCATCGAATTCTGGGCTAGACATCGGATATCGAGTCATAAGGAGACACTCCAGAGCTTCAGAATCTTCTTCGATGCTCACCTGGCAGGCGAGGACTACGTGGCAGGGCCGGACCTCACGGTGGCGACATCGAGCTCGAGTCTACGGTCTACCGCTGGTTGAACATGGAGATCCAACGCCCCGAGATGCCGAACCTCGCAGCCTAGCACGACCGCTTCGGCACCCGTCCAGCCTACCAAGACAACCTCATGGCGCCTTCCCTGAACGGGCCGCCCGGCCAGATCATTGAAAGCGCGACTTCAGCGAACAGGTCGGTCCCGTCGAGCAAGAGTCCGGGTCCACAAGCAGCTCTAGATAGCGTCACGCCAATCAACCGACCCGCGTGGAACATCGGCCACGCACGAGGCTAGAATGGTTCTTCGACGGAGAGGAGGCCAGAGAGGGGCGTGATGCTCAACCACTACCGGAAGAACCTGCGCGCGGCGGTTGGGTCGAGCGCCGGTCCCTACGGCTACACGCTGGCGACCTGGACCACCGGGGCGGTGCTCACGAACGCGCGCGGCATCCCGGACACGCTCGCCGCCCTCGCGTTCATGGCCGGGGCCGTGCTGGGCTTCGCCTTCGTCGGCGTACTCGCCTTCGGCGGCTTGACAAAACACTTCGACCGGGAGCGGGGTCAGGCCCTGCTCTGGGGGAGCTTCCACTTCTTCTCCGTGGGGCTCGCGATCGGGACGGCGGCGCTCGTAGCCTACTACGTCCAGAGCTTTATCGCCTGGCCCCTGGCGGCCTTCCTGTCGACGGCCGTCTACCTTCTCGTCCTGGGAGCCGAGTCCACCGCCGCGTACGCATGGGACCACCGGGTGGATAGTTGAGCGGGGCGGTCATCCTCCGCAAACACCTCTGACCAGAGACTCCGCTATTGGTAGTTGATGACGACCGGCGCGGGATCCAGCTCCAACACCTGCTCCGGCGAGAGGAGCGGCTCGTCCTGCCTGTAGAACAGCTTGAAGCCGCCGTACTGGATCGGCTCGTCGCCGACCAGGAGATCGTACTTCGTGGTCTTAGCCGACGGAGAACGTGCAGGTGGTCCTGAACGCGGACGGGTTCGGGCTGGCAGAGGAACGTGCAAAAGTCCCTCTTACGCGCAAGTTTACCGCGTACAAAACATCGTCCGATCCTCCTATTTCGACGGCCAGGAGGAGGCTGCATACCCGTATGCCTGAAACGTAGTCCTGCTCGAAGCCTGCGACGGGGTCGCCCTCCTACCCGGCGGCGACTCTCGGGACCATCGGCAACCCGTAACGGGGTTTGAGGGTGAGATTGGCCTGGGGCTCGACCGGATGGCCGGGTACCAGGGAGAGGTCGAAGCGTTGGGCGACCATCGCGGTTATGAGAGTGGCCTCCATCGTCGCGAAGTTGACGCCGATGCATTGCCTGGGGCCGCCGCCAAACGGGAAGTAAGCGTAGCGCGGGCGACCCTCGGATCTCTCGGGGGTGAAGCGTTCGGGGTCGAACTTCTCGGGGTTCTCCCAGAAAGCGGGGTGGCGGTGGGTGACGTAGGAGCTGATGATGAGGCGGGAGCCCTTCGGGACGCGGTGCCCCCCGATCTCGTCCTCCCCCTTCGCCCGCCGGGCAAGTCCCCACACCGGCGGGTAGAGACGCATGGATTCCTGGACGAACATCTTTGTGTAGAGGAGCCGGGGCAGGTCCTCGTACATGGGAGTACGCTCGCCCAGTACCCGCGCCAGCTCTTCCCGCAACCTCCGGCCCTCTTCCGGGTTCCGGTCGAGCAAATAGAAGGTCCAGGCGAGCGCCCGTGCGGTGGTTTCGTAGCCGGCCGCCAGAAAGGTCATCACCTCGTCCCGGAGCTGCTTGCGACCCATGCCCTCCCCGGTCTCGGAGGCTTTCATGTAGCGAAGGTTCTTCGGCGTTGGGAAGCCGAAGGGCGGGTTGAAGAACCGTCCGGTGCGCCGGAACGCGTACCAGAGGGTGTACTCCAGGGAACGCCCCACCTCGCTCGCCCCGCCGCTCACGTCGGTGCCCATGAGCGTGCGGCTCACGATGCTCAGGGTCAGGCGCGACATCTCCGCGTCGATCTCCAGCGGCCGCCCCCCTCCCTTCCCGAGATGGTCCCGCCACCGCCCGAGCATCTCCTCCGTGGAGTCCGTCATGGTCCCCACCATGTCGCGCAGGCGTTCCTTGTGGAAGGCGGGTTGGGCGAGGCGACGCTGGCGGCGCCAGAATTCCCCCTCGCTGGTCAGGAGGCCGCGCCCGGTGAGAGGCTCGTTGTGCTCGTAGCCGTCCTTGAGGTAGTTGCCGGGGTTCTTCTGGAGGAGGTGCCCGACGTGCTCCGGGCCCAGGAGCAGGTAGACCCTGTAGGGTCCCAGCCGGATGCGGACGAAGTCCCCGTGTTCCCGCCGGGCCGACTCGATAAAGCCCAGAGGGTCGTCGCGGAACGCGCGGGCGCTCCCGAAGATCGGGTCGCCCCGCAAGTAGGGAGTCTTCCCGAGCTCTCGTCCCGCGATAACCAACTTCTCCGCCTTTCGTCCGAGCCTCTCCGGGAGATGATAACCCGGACGCCCCGGCTACACGTACCGACGGGTTGTCTAGCGCGAGGAGCGCCTCGACCGGGTGGCATCCGCGCGCTTTCACCGCTTTCCTCCGGGGCACCGGTTATCTTGTGGTTGCCGCCGAGACCTCGGGCCGGTGTTCGTCTGGTGTGAGGTGTTGCCGAATCGGGGTACTAGAATGGGCTCATGATCGGAGAGCAGAAAACGGCGTACGAGCGGCTCAAGGAGCGGCTGGCGACGATAAGTGATTTGCGTTCGACGAAGAGCCTCCTTTTCTGGGACCAGCAGACGTATATGCCCGGCGGAGGCGTGACAGGTCGGGCCGAGCAGATGGCGACCCTGAGCCGGCTCTCGCACGAGATGCTCGCGGACGGCGAGACGGCGGGGCTCCTCGATACCGCGGGCGAGCCGAACCCGTCTTCGGAAGAGGCGGCGTTGTTGCGGCGCGCCCGGCGGGACTACGACCGGGCGACGAGGCTGCCCGCGGAGCTGGTCGCGGAGATTTCGCGCGTCACGTCTATGGCCGAACCGGCCTGGGTAAAGGCGCGCGAGAGGTCCGACTGGTCCCTCTTCGCCCCCCACCTCGAGAAGGTGCTCTCACTCGAGCGCGAGTCCGCCGAGTACCTGGGTTACGAAGACCACCCCTACGACGCCTTCCTGGACGCCTACGAGCCGGGGGCGAAGACGGCCCGGCTCGCGTCGATGTTCGAGGAGCTCAGAAGAGGCGTCGTGTCGCTGATAAGCGCGGTCGCGGAGCGAAGCCGCGATGGCGAAGACCGGTCAGCGCCACTCAAAGATGTCTTCGGCGAAACAGAGCAGGAGAAGTTCGGCCGGGCGGTGGTCTCCGCCTTCGGGTACGACTGGAAGCGCGGGCGGCAGGACCGCTCCGTTCACCCGTTCTGCGTGAGCCCCGGCCCGGGCGACGTACGCATCACCACGCGCTTCGACCGGGGTTGGCTCGCGCCCGCCCTCTTTGGCACGATGCACGAGGCGGGTCACGCCCTCTACACGCAGGGGGTAAACCCGGACTACGCCCGCACCCCGCTGGGCGGCGGCGCCTCGATGGGCGTCCACGAGTCGCAGTCGAGGCTGTGGGAGAACCTCGTCGGGCGGTCGCGGCCGTTCTGGTCGCACTACTACCCGAAGCTGAAAGATGTCTTTCCGGAGGCCCTGGAAGGGGTCGATGCCGAGACGTTCTACAGGGCGATCAACGTCCTCGAACCCTCGGAGATCCGGGTGGAGGCCGACGAGGTCACCTACAACTTACACATCCTCCTGCGCTTCGAGCTGGAGGTCGCCCTGATCGAAGGCACGCTCTCCGTCGCAGACCTTCCGAGAGCCTGGAACGAAAAGATGGAAGAGTACCTCGGCATAGAGCCGAAGAACGACTCGGTGGGTGTGCTCCAGGACATCCACTGGGCGGACGGCCTCTTCGGCTACTTCCCAACCTACGCCGTCGGCAACATCCTCTCCGTCCAGCTCTTCGACGCAGCGGTAAGGGCTCATCCCGGAATCCCCGAGCAGATACGGGAGGGCGATTTCTCGACCCTCCTCGGCTGGCTGCGCGAGAACGTCCACCGGCACGGAGCCCGCTACTACCCGGACGAGCTCGTCGAGAGGGCTACCGGCCGCCCCCTCGCCACCGCCCCCTACCTCTCCTACCTGAACGAGAAGTTCGGCGAGCTTTACGATCTGGAAGAGCTTCTGAATTTCGCGGACCGCTACGAACGGGGAGCGCCCTACGACGACATCTCCGAAGAAGAGGCCGTGAGCCGCTACCGCGAGGTCGTCCCCGAACTCTCGGGCGAAGATTATCGGCGCTCGGCCCGCGAGGCATTCTCGCGGATGGAACCGGAGGAACGCGCGGAGCTCGGCACGCAGCTCCGGGACCAGTCCCTGCAGCAGGGCTACGACTTCCCCGAACCCAGCGCCGACGATAGAGAAGATCCCTTCCGGGACCCCGACTACCTCACGGAGTTGACGACACAGATGCGTCACGAGCATCCGGACCTACTAGAGGAGCTGATCGGCGACGGCGGCGCCGGCCTCGTGGGCGGTATGATGGGCGAGGGGATAACCGGCGGCGAGGGCGTCGCGAGCGACGGCGGCATGCTGGGGAACCCCGTAGCAAAGGCCGCCCTGGCCGGCATAGCAGCGATAGGCTTCAAGAGGATGGCGGACGGCAACTAAGCCCGTTCCTTTGGGCTGCAAGAGGACTGACGCCCGGCAGAAGCTTCCTCCGGCGCACGATGCGCGGCCCCTCGAGCCCGCGCAGGTCGGCGAAGCGCTCGGGACCGAGCAGCAGCTCGCGCACCACCAAGAGCGCCCACCTCTCGCCCACGAGGTCGAGGGCGGCGGCGCACCCGTCGTCGTACGCACGCATAGTAGCCATGCCCAGAAGTGTCCCACCAAAAGTCCTAATCTGAATTTATCTAGATGTTCTACACAATCTACTAGTTGGATTTTAGGACTGTTGCCTTATGCTCCGATCAGACGATATCAAAGCACCACACGAAAGGAAGGCACACTATGGAATGGACGCTTGAGGTGGTGGTGGTCCCCGTGTCCGACGTGGACCGCGCCAAGACCTTCTACGCCGAGAAGCTTAGCTTCAACGTCGACCACGACACCAAGGTCAGTGATGAGTACCACGTCGTACAGCTGACTCCCCCGGGGTCGGGCTGCTCGATCGTCGTGGGGAAAGGTGTCGTGGACATGACGCCTGGCTCGCTCAAGGGCTTGCAGCTGGTGGTCAAGGACATCCACGCGGCGCGGGCCCAGCTCGTCGAGCGCGGGGTGGAGGTCAGCGAGGTCCAGGTGGTCGACGCCTCCGGTTTTCGCCCGGCCCGGGACGGGGAGGCCCTCAATAACGTTGGGTTCGTCTTCTTCAGTGATCCGGACGGCAACGGCTGGGCGGTGCAGGAGATCCGCGCCCGCGACTGACGCCGCGGCGCGAGCCACCGGGTGCTTTAAAAGATTCGCCGCGTCGTAAAGTAACCACGAAAGGAGAATGAACATGGGGAAAGTCTCTACAGGTTTGTCAATGTCGCTGGATGGCTTTATCGCCGGGCCGAACGACGGGCCTGAACGGATCCTGGGCGATGGCGGCGAGTGGATCTTGAAGTGGTACTTCAGCGGCGACACCGACTATGAAATGCCGAATGGTAGGATGACGCTCAAGGTCTCACCGGCCAGCGCCGAGCTTCTTCAGGAGGTGCACCGTACGATAGGGGCGTTGGTGTCGGGACGGAGGACGTTCGACATCGCCAATGGGTGGGGTGGCAGACACCCCTTGGACGTACCGGTCTTTGTTGTCACCCATACGGTCCCCCAAGAATGGGTCTACGAAGGATCGCCATTCACCTTCGTCACGGACGGCGTCGAAAGCGCCGTTGAAAAGGCAAAGAAAGCCGCAGGGGACAAGAACGTCGCCGTAGGCGCCGCAAGTATCGCGCAGCAGTGCATCAAGGCCGGACTTCTTGACGAAATACATATCGACCTGGTGCCCGTCCTGCTCGGAAAGGGTATCCGATTGTTCGAGCATCTAGGGCCTGAACCCATTGAACTTGAAAGCACGAAGGTGATCGAAGCCCCTGGTGTAACCCATCTCACGTTCCGCGTCGTAGGATAAATCTCATCCACGAGCTATTGGCCGCGGGCGGTCGCCGAGGAACTAGCGGCGGCGCAGCCTTATGGCCTGGGCAGTGGAGACCCGTTGCCCGGATGCTGCGGTTACTTGCCTGCCTCTGTCTCCGGCTCGAAGTCGAGCGCGGCGGAGTTGATGCAGTAGCGCTTGCCCGTCGGCTGGGGGCCGTCGTCGAAGACGTGACCCTGGTGGGCGCCACACACGGCGCAGTGCACCTCCGTACGCTTCATAAAGAAGAGGCTGCGGTCCTCTTCGGTCTCGACGTTACGCTCGTCGAGCGGCGCGTAGAAGCTCGGCCAACCCGTGCCGGAGTCGAACTTCGTCTCCGAGTCGAAGAGCGGGGTGCCGCAGCCGATGCAGCGGTAGACACCCTCTTCCTTCTCGCCGGTGTGCCCTCCACCGCCGCCACACGAAAATGACGATGCCTACGACGATGGCGGCCAGCACCGCGGCCTCGATGATAGTCGCGTACTGCTTCACGAGCCCCCAGTTTTCGCCGAGCACCCACCCGAGGACGACGTGTACCCCGTTCCACACGATGCTTCCGAGTATGGTGTAGACCATGAACCGTCCCACGATCGGCATGTGCCTCAGGCCCGCCGGTATGGAGATAAAAGCGCCCACGCCCGGGACGAGATGGCCGAAAAAGATAGCCTTTCCGCCGTGCCGCTCGAACACCTCTCCCGCCTTGTCCAGGTCCTTCTCGCCCACGAACACGAACCGGCCGAACCGGCCGACGAACCGGCGCAGTTTCTCCTCGCCGACCCAGAACCCCACGTAGTAGAAGATCAGCGAGACGGCCACAGCCGCCGCCGTCGACCACGCCATAACCTCGACGAACGTGAAGCGCCCCTGCCCGATCAGGAAACCTGCGAGGGGCAGGGTCAACTGCGTGGGGACCGGTAGGTGCAGGTTCCCCAACACGACCAGGACGAAGATGCCGACGTAGCCGAAGAAATCGACGGCGTTGGTAACCCATTCGGCCACAGCCGCGAGCAGATCACCCATGACACCGGTACGTACCCCTCCACAAGCGCCACCCCGCCAAAACCCCGACCCCTTTTCTCCGTTTAACGAATTGTTGACATGCAGTTTACATTCCGGCAACTCGTACCGGAAGCTGATCCTCTGCCGTCGAAACACGCGACAGGATACACTCTATCGACCTGTCGTCGCAGCGCTGAAACGCGAAGAAGTCACGAGCGTTCAGAGCGTCTCCCTTACGTCTCCTCCGCTGCTCGGCGAAAACTGGGGGCTCGTGAAGCAGTACGCGACTATCATCGAGGCCGCGGTGCTGGCCGCCATCGTCGTAGGCATCGTCATTTTCGTGTGGCGGCGGTGGAGGGCACACCGGCGAGAGGTAGGTGTCCTCGCCGAGCCTGGTAACCGCTCGCACCAGCTCAGCCGGCGCGATCATGAACCCCACGCGTATGCCGGGGCTCAGAAGCTTGCTGAACGAGCTCATGGTGATCACACGCGACGGGTCTATCTCGCGCAAGAGCGGTAGGTCCTCGCCCCGGTAGCGCAACTTGCGGTACGGGATGTCCTCGATAACCCAGAAGCCGTATCTGTTCGCCAGCTCGACGACCTTTTGGCGCTTGTCGAGCGAGAGCGTGGCGCCCGCGGGGTTCTGGAAGTCCGGCACCAGATACACGAACGCCGGGACCTCGCGTTCGACGGCCGCCTCCAGCCGCTCGACGCTGATCCCGTCGCTCTCCAGCGGGATACCGGTCACCCGGGCGCCGCGCCGACGGAACGTCGTGATCGCGCGGTCGTAGCTCGGCTGCTCTGTGTACACGGCCATACCGGGACCGACGAGCTGGGCCGAGACGAGGTCCTGCAACTGCAACGAGCCGTTGCCGACCAGAACCTCCTCTTCCGAGACCCCGTACTCCTCCGCAAGCTGGCTGCGAAGCGGCGCGTAGCCCGGCTGCTGACCATACTGCAACACGACGGCTGTGTCGTTACGCACCGCCGCGTCGAAGCACTGCCCAAGCTCATCGGTTGGAAACGCCTCGGGCGGCGGGACGCCGCGGGTAAAAACGATCTGGTCGCTCATCGGTCCGGTCTCCGTTTCTGTCGATGAAGGAGTTCCAATCCTAGACCGTAATGCGGGCCAGGCGCAACAGTCGCCCGGTTTCGATGCTTGTCCGGCTCAAAGGCCGGACGCGACGTGTTGTGCTTCGTCTAGCCTTCGTTCTCCCTGGTAGTCCGCTCGGTCGGGACCCTGACCGGGGGCAGCACCCCTTCCGGAGGCAACCCAGCCTTCCTGATGTACTCCTCCGTAAGCTCGTGGGTATCCCAGAACTCCCGGGCCTCCTCCTCGCTCATGCCCTCCGGTACCTGGTCCGGGTCGGTGACCGGAACCAAGTTCTTTCTCTCGCTCAACGGTTGTGCCTCCTGTAAATCCCCGCTCGCGGTTCGTCGCGTCTCTAGCCGTTACCACCCTCCTCTTCCTCGACCTCATCTCCAAGATCACCACCAGCAACCTTCCGTCGAGCGTCATGCCGATGGCGCCGGCTCGCCCACCCCGCGCCGACGTAGGGGCGCGGCGGGGATCTTCGACCGCCTCCTCCGCCTCGTAAGGCTCTACGTCGTGGCGGGCGATATGTCGAACGTTCTCGGCATCCCAATCGTACTCCATCGCGCTTGCTCCCGTCCGCACCTCACGAACGCCTACCTGGACGTCTAGCGCTCCCATTACAATTGAACGTTATGATACCGTCATGGCATCGAAGACGCGCATCGTGTACCGGGAGCTCGACCTCGTTCCCATCCCGGAGCTCGGCGTCAAGGTCGGGGATCTTGGGGTCGTGGACTTCATTTACGACGACGGACGCGGTCTGCACGTCGAGATCGGCCGCGAGGACGGCACCTCGGCGGGCTTCGTGCAACTCGAAGCCAACAAAGCGGGCGCCTGGCACGTGATGGCCTACTCCGTCTTCGGCTAGCAACTCCCGACAACCAGAAGAAGCAAGATACCGAAGACACATTCGACAAGAGACGCTCGCTCCGCTTCATTCTCTCCGCGCTTCGTCTTTGGATCTCAACCGGGCCGGCGCCACATCTCCTCCAGCTTCTCCACTCCGTGCCAGCGGCTCACGGAGACGACGAAGTCCGTGATGTCGGGTACCGCGTGGTCCACGGCCAGCTCGACGGCGGGCTTACCATCCGGGTGGTCGGCGATGCGGCGGAAGGTGTCGGGACCACGCGGGGCGGGACCGAGGGCGAAGGTCGCGCCGGAGTTGATCGGGGAGAGCGTGACCCGCTCCGAGTGGCGTCGCAGCAACTCCGCCGTATCCACCTCCAGCACGAGCTGCAGCCGATCTCGGTTCCCTTTCGCGTTCAGGTGCTTGAGCAGGCGCTCCTCCGTAGCCCAGAAGAAGACCCGCCGGTTGAGGTGCTCGTACCACTCGCGCGGCGTCATCTCCAAGAGACACTTCTCCAACGACTTCTCTTGCATCGGCTTGTTGTCGCGAACGAGCGCAACACCATGCTCCGGATGCTCTACGCGCACGATCCCCGGCCGACGGGCGGACTCGATCGCTAACCTTTCCTCCCCCTCGACCTCGAACCTGTCGAGGAGCGCGCTCGTACTCAGGAGCCCATGCGTCCGGATGCTCTCCCAGCTTTCGTCCTCCGCCATATGGTAGAGCACGGGGTAGCGAGAGGTTAACCGTTCCAGGTCCAATCGCCTTTATCTCTCGCTTTTCTAAGTCCTCGTCTGGGCAGTGAGACAGGCACGGTTTACGGTCTCTTAATTCGCGGCTTTCTTTGGCTCCGGAATCTTTACGTTCACCGGCAGTCCTTCGATCTCCACCCGCTCCAGATCGAATACCTTGCTGGCGCTGCCGATGACTTCGAGCTCGTAGCCGTGGGTAAAGACGATGGCATCGGTCATGGCTTATACTCCTCTTCTTTTCTCAGACATTCTTGAAAGGTACCACAAGCTCAAGCAGTTCCTACCACACCCTACTGGTGAGCTGCCTCACATGGTTCTCGGAAACTGAGTACTGGCTGCAACGTACGCGGCTGTCACTTCCACAGTTCTACTATCAAGGTGACAAGCCCGATTAAGATAGGGACCGATACTATGGCGCGCTTTCTAAATTGCTCCACGTAGCGGTTAAAGGTCTCCTGATCGCCATCTGCAACGCGCAGGATAGGTTTGATGAAGAAAGAATCGATTGCGAAAGCAAAGAGTACTAGGGAAAAGAAGCAAGCAATGAGCGCGAGGATCTTTGGAGTGAACCCCTGTCACCGGACAACTCCGTTAGTCAACTTCTCCATGAATCGGATGTAGAGTTCGATCCGGATGAAGGAGAAGAGATTGAGGAGAAACCACACCAGAGAGTTCAAGTTAG
>JAIVIG010000181.1:3180-8173 GCA_020200675.1 Actinomycetota bacterium | reverse complement strand
GCGCTCGACCGTTGTCTGTACGGCGTTCTCTACCTCCGTGCGGCTGGTCACGTCCATGCGGGTCGCGAAGGCGTCCATGCCCCCGTCCACGAGGGCTCCGACGGTCTCGGCGATGCCGTTCGGCTCCACGTCGGCCAGACACACCCTGGCGCCCTCGCGGGCGAAGCGCGCCGCCGTGGCCCGCCCGATGCCGCGGCCCGCCCCCGTCACCAGCGCCACCCTGCCTTCCAGTCGTCCCACTCCGCTCCTTCCTACGTTTCGCGCGGTTCCACTAGAGATCACCCTTTTCGGCGAGGTCGTTTGCGTGAAGGATCAGGACCCGCACCCGCCGGTTGAAGTCGGCGAAGCGCTCGTCTTGTGTCTGGCCTTTCTTCCAGCGGGCGTAGATCTGCTGCAGGATCACGGCGAGCTTGAAGTAGCCGAAGACCATGTACCAGTGCATCGCCGAGAGATCCCGCCCACTCTGCTCGGCGTAGCGGTCCATGAACTCCCTCCTCGTGATGAAGCCGGGCGTGGAGGTTACGGTCGGCATGACCTCTTTGAGTTCCTGCAGGTCATCGGGCTCTGTCCAGTAGGATAGGGAGACGGCCAGGTCGAAGAGCGGATCGCCTATGGTGGCCATCTCCCAATCGAGGACGGCGCGCACCTCGGTCAGGTCGTCGGGGGAGAGGATCAGGTTGTTGAGCTTGAAGTCGTTGTGGATGATGGTCGGCTCCGGGCTGTCGGGGATGTCCCTGCCGATCCACCCGGTGAGCTGCTCGACCTCCTCTATCTCGTCGGTCTTTGCTTTGTCGTAGCGCCCTATCCAGCCTTCGACCTGCCGCTCCAGAAAGCCCTCCGGGCGACCGAGATCCCCCAGTCCTGCCTCATCAGGATCCACGGCGTGCAGCTCCGCTAAAGTGTCGGCGACGGCGCGGGAGATCCCGCGACACAGCTCGCGGGTAGGCTCGACGCCCTCAGGGAACTCATCGTCAACCACCACGCCCTCCCTCCGCTCCATCACGTAGAAGGGCGCCCCGATGACCGACTCGTCCTCGCAGAAGAAGTAGGGCTTCGGGGCGAGTGGGTACGCTCCGTGCAGCCTCGCCAGAACACGGGATTCGCGTCCCATGTCGTGGGCTTTGGGGGGCACGGGACCGAAAGGCGGGCGCCTCAGCACGCCCTCCCAGTCCCCGATCTTCAACAGATAAGTCAGGTTGGAGGCACCGGAGGGGAATTGCCGGACCTCCAGCTCGCCCTCGGGCAGGCCCTCCACGTGCTCCCGGAGGTACCGCTCGACGGCAGCGAGGTCGAACCCCTCCCCCTCGCGCACGCGTATCGTCTCCGCTATGGTGCCTCCCTCCGGTCGGCATGCTAGTCAGCATTTCAGCTAGTCAGCATTTCAGCTTTCCGCCGTTCGGCCCTTGCCCAGCTCGCGCATTGCGAAACGACTTCTGGGCAGAAGCTTTGTCGGGCGCCGCGGGGTGACGAACCGTGCTACCTTGCTGACTAGCTGACTGGCTCACCATGCCGCCCACGACCTCAGGGACCAGATCGCTCGCCCCGATGGTGCCTACGAACTCGAAGGTGTCCAGCTTATCGTGCTCGAAGAACCACCGGCCGGCCCGGCCCTGTCTCAGCGCCTCCAGTTCTCTGCCGCGATAATGCTCCATGAAGTCCAGCGCCATCCACGCACCGTCGTTCAGGCGCCATTCTCTAGTGTCCATGCAAGAGAGGACGGTCGCCGCCCCGAGAAAGTCCTCGACGGTGAAGCGCCCGGCGGAGCCGGCGCAGATCAGGTACACGGACTGCGTCCTCGAATCTTCGAGATGACGAGCGACCGCAGGGGCGTTGCGGAGGCAGCCGAGGAGAATCCTCTCGGCGGCGATGGCCCTGGTACCGTTGGTGGTCACGAAGACGACGTCTCTGTCCGCGACGGCCTCGGGCGGGTATTCCTCCGGGAAAGGACCGTGGTCGTAGCCGTCTATCCTCTCGGCGTCCTGTTCGCCGCCGCGGAGGACGTTCGAGGCGTCGAGCTTCTTTCTCACGCTCTCGGCTTCCTCCAGGCTGGCCACGGGGAAGATCTGGCGGGCGCCGTTTTCGAGGATGGTCAGGAGGGTCGTCGTCGCCAGGAAGACGTCCACGACGACAGCAGTCGCGCCCGCGAGCCGGTCCGGTACGATCTCCTCCCGGGTCATCAACACCCGCAGCCGCTTCATGTACGAACCCTTCGCAAAAGAACTCGTATCTCCGTCGCGAAACGGCCCCATCTTACAGAATCGGATGGTCCACCACACGCCCGCGGAGCGGCTAGCCCGTGTCGTCGAGGCGCAGGCCCAGCACGACCAGGTCTCGCTCGACGCCGTCGAGCTCCGCGACCCTCGGGTAGTGAGCCCACTTCTCGAACCCGAACTCCTCGAACAGCCTGATGCGCGGCTCGTTGTAGCCAGAGATGCCGCCTGTCAGGTTCCTCAGGCCGAGCTCCGGAGTACGACGCAGTGGACCTCGTCGTCGGCCGCGGCGCTATCGAGCGCGGTGTAGAGGTCCTCGTGCATCCGGCCGTCGAAGGCGTTGAGTTTTTTCGGACGGTTCAGGGCGACGGTCGCGACGCCGCCGTTCCTCTCGTAGAGGATGGTTTCGTACATGCTCGTGCCTCCTCCATCGACGAAAAGCCCCTCACGATCGACACGCGAGGGGCGAGTGGCATCCTGAAGCGCCTCGGGTATTCCAGGTTATGTTTCCGCGATCAACCTTTGCTCCTCGGCCTGTTCCGCATCGATGTCGCTCTGGTAAGTCTCGGTCGCCACAAATGCGCACACGAAGGACAGCACGGCCAGAGCCGCCACGTACACGGCGATCGAGGTCGAGGTTTCCGTCGTGGCGAACAGCCAGGTAGCGATGATCGGCGCCAGGGCGCCCCCGAAGATCGAACCGCCCTGGTAGCCGAGCGAGATACCACTGTAGCGGACCCGCGTCCCGAACATCTCGGCGTAGAAGGCCGCCTGGGGACCGTAGGACATGCTCAGGGCACCGAGGCCGAATATGTGCGCCAGCAGCACCAGCCAGAACGAGGCGGTGTCGGTGGCCCAGAACAGGAAGAAGCCCGAGATCCCCATGCCCACCACACCGAGCAGGTAGATCGGCCTCCTGCCGACCCTGTCCGAGAGCGACGCGAAGAAAGGCATGGCGAAGAAACTGACGACGCTGGAGATCAGGATGACCGTGATTATGGCGTTATTGCTCATCCCCGCCTGTGCGGTGGCGTAGCTGATCAGGTAGGAGACGAGTATGTAGAAGTACGCGTTGATAACGATGAACGCGCCCGCGGCCAGCAGCACCTGCTTGGGATAGGTGCGCACCACGTCTACTATGGGCATCCGGGCCTCGGTACTGCTCTCCTGCACCCGCCTGAAGGCCGGGCTCTCCATGATCCTCAGCCGGATAAAGAGCCCCACCGCCACGAGCGCGATGCTGAGCAGGAACGGTATCCGCCAGCTCCAGGCCAGGAACTGCTCCTCTGGGAGACCCGCGACGGCGAGGAAGATCAGGTTAGAGAGTATGAGCCCCGCAGGGACCCCCATCTGGGGCCAGCTCCCGAAGAAGCCTCGCTTCTCGGGAGGGGCGTGCTCGACGGCCATCAAGACCGCCCCACCCCACTCGCCGCCGACCCCGAGACCCTGAACGAAGCGCAACACGACGAGCAGGATCGGGGCAGCGACCCCGATCGCCGCGTAGGTCGGCATAAGGCCTATGATAAACGTCGCCACGCCCATCATCGTCAGCGTGAGGACCAGCATCGTCTTGCGGCCGATCCTGTCCCCGAAGTGACCGAAGATTACGCCGCCTACGGGTCGGGCAAGGAAGCCAACCCCGAACGTAGCGAAAGCGGCCAGGGTCCCTGCGGTCTCGCTGAACTCCGGGAAGAACAGAGCGGGGAACACCAGTGCCGCCGCCGTCCCGTAGATGAAGAAGTCGTACCACTCGATAGTCGTACCTATGAGGCTCGCCGCGGCAACCTTCCTGATAGCGGAGATCTGCCCGCGCTCCTCCCCTCCTAGCCTTTCCATCCGCACTCCTTTCCGACAAAGAACCTAGAACGCAAGGAAATTCCGAAAGCTACCGGCAGACCGCTCATGGCGTCCTCCTTCCTCAACCCATCCCTATGAACAGATTAGTCCCTCGTGGAGCTAGAGTCAATCGTTACTTCAAGGATGTAAGGATACTGCCCGGCGCATTACCCCTGCGCCGGGCGTGCATCAGATCTTCCGGGCCAGTTCCGCGAAGCGGTCGAGCGATTCGGGGTTGCTCAAAGAGTCCTTGCTCGCGGCCTGCTCGGGTGGGGTTCCGGAGAGGATCTTCTTGACCGGAACCTCGAGCTTCTTGCCGTTGAGGGTCGTGGGTATCTCGGGGACTTCGAAGATCTCGTTCGGCACGTGCCGCGGCGAAGTGTTCTCGCGGATGCTCTGCTTGATCCGGCCCTTCAGGTCGTCGTCGAGCTCGGCGCTCTCCTCCAGCACCACGAAGAGCGGCATAAAGGAGCCCCCGCCCTCGCGGGGCACGTCCACGACGAGGCTGTCCTGCACCTCCTCGACCTTATCGACGGCGGAGTAGATCTCGCTTGTCCCCATCCTTATACCGCCGCGGTTTATGGTCGAGTCGGAGCGTCCGTAGATGACGCACGCGCCGTTCGGCTTGACCTTGATCCAGTCCCCGTGCCGCCACACTCCGGGGTACACGTCGAAGTAGCTCTCCCTGTAGCGCTCGCCGTCCGGATCGTTCCAGAAGTAGATCGGCATGGAGGGCATCGGCTCGGTGATGACCAGCTCGCCGACCTCGTCGATAACGGGGTCACCGTTCTCGTCGAAAGCATCGATCCTGGCTCCCAGGGAACGCGCCTGGAGCTCCCCGGCGCGGACCGGCAACAGCGAGACCCCGCCGACGAAAGCGGTGCACAGGTCGGTGCCGCCGCTGGTCGAGTACAGCCACAGGTCCTTCTTGATGTGCTCGTAGACCC
>JAIVIG010000181.1:0-3104 GCA_020200675.1 Actinomycetota bacterium | reverse complement strand
CAGGAGGTGAGGTAGCTCGCGCTGGTCCCGAAGTTGGTCATGCCCGTCTCTTCGGCGAACTCCCACAGGACGTTCATGTCGGGGTGGCCAGGGTTGCCGTCGTAGAGGAGCGCCGTAGCCCCAGTGAGCAGGCCCCCGACCACCACGTTCCACATCATCCAGCCCGTGGTTGTGAACCAGAAGAAACGGTCCTCGGGCGAAAGATCTATGTGCAGCACGACCTTCTTCAGGTGCTCCATGAGGATACCGCCCTGGCTGTGCACGATCGCCTTGGGCAGCCCCGTGGTCCCCGAGGAGTAGAGTACCCACAGGGGATGGTCGAAGGGAACCTGCTCGAACTGGAGATCCGCGCCCTCGTGCTCCGTGAGCAGCTCGTCCCACATGACCACGTTCTCCAGGGAGCCCGTGTCCGGCTCTTCCTCGAGGTAGGGCAGTACGACTGTCTTCTCCAGAGAGGGGATCTCCTCCTGGAGCTTTGCCACCACCTGCGTCCGGTCGTAGTCCTTGCCGCCGTAGCGGTAGCCGTCCACCGTGATGAGGACCTTTGGCTCTATCTGCTTGAAGCGGTCCACGACGCTACCCGCGCCGAAGTCCGGGGAGGAACTCGACCAGATCGCGCCTATAGAGGAGACGGCGAGCAAGGCTATGATGGCCTCGGGTATGTTCGGCAGATAAGCCACCACCCTATCACCACGCTCCACGCCCATAGCTTTGAGGCCGGCGGCGAGCGCGGCGGTCCTCTCGCGCAGCTCCCACCAGCTCAACTGACCGAGCTGCCGGAGTTCGGACTGGTGCATGATCGCGGGCTCATCATCCCTGGCGTTCTTGAAGATGCGCCCGGCGTAGTTGAGCTCCGCTCCCGGAAACCACTCTGCCCCGGGCATCTCGCGCTTTGCCAGCACCCTCTCGTAGGGCTTCGAGGCCTCCACGCCGCAGTACTCCCAGACGGAGGCCCAGAACCCCTCCAGGTCGGTGACGGACCACTCCCAGAGTTCTGCGTAATCGTCGAAGGAGAGGCCCTTCTCGTCCTCCAGCCACCTCATGTAGTCGGAGATCCTGGTGTTCTCTTTGAATTCTTCGGAAGGCTCCCAGAGCAGGGTGCCCTCGGTCGTCTCGGTCATGAGTACCCCTTCCCCTCTACTGGTTCCTCGGGCGCATTAGTGGGCGGTCGCCCCGCCATCCATCGTCAGGGACGCGCCGTTGATGAACGACGCCTCGGGCGCGCAGAGGAAGATGGCCACCTCGGCCACCTCCTCGGGCTCGATCAGGCGCTTTATCGCTGGCTCGGTGAGCATGATCTTCTCGATCACCTCTTCCTCAGGGATACCGTGAGTTTTGGCCTGGTCGGCGATCTGGCTCTCCACCAGCGGCGTGCGCACGTAGGCCGGGCAGATGCAGTTGGAGGTCACGCCCTTGGACCCTCCCTCCAGGGCGACGACCTTGGAGAAACCCTCCAGGCCGTGCTTGGCGGAGATGTAGGCCGACTTGTACGGCGAGGCGATCAGGCCGTGGATGGAGGAGATGTTGATCACGCGCCCCCACCCCTTCTCGTACATGCCCGGCAGCGCCTTCTGGACGATCCTGAACGGCGCCTCCAGCATCACCCGCAGTATCATGGAAAACCGCTCCGGCGGGAACTCCTCCACGGGAGCAACGTGCTGGAGACCGGCGTTGTTCACCACGATGTCAGCGTCTACCTCGAGGCCGGCGAGCACCCCGTAATCCGAGAGATCCGCCTGCATTACCTCGCCGCCGACGTCCTCCGCAACCTTTTTGGCGGCGTCGCCGTCGAGGTCCAACACGGTGACCGCAGCACCCGCCCGGGCCAACCTCTCGGCGCACGCGCGTCCGATCCCGCTCGCTGCCCCGGTCACCAGGGCGCTGCGTCCGGTCAGATCCACGCCGGCGGCCGAAGGGCCGGGCACGATGGAGGCTTCGCTCATGATCCTTCTCCTCAAGTCGAAGAGTTGGCCGTTCCTAGGAAGCGTTTTCCCCGGATCGCCCCTCTCTAAAAACAAGTATAAGCCTGCCACTCCCGACAGGGTCAGAGGCACCCGCAGGCTCTGGCCTGCCTCATCGAAGATGAGACGACGTGCGTCTTTTTACACCCCTGGTTCTCCCGGCCCCTCCGTGATGAGCCGGCGCTCTGCAGCTTGGGTTTCTCTGATGTCGCTCCGGAACGTCTCCGTCGTGAGGAGTACCGAGATCACGGTGATTAGCGCCATTATGGCCATGTAGATGGCGACAGCACCGTATCCGTAGGCAGTGAGCAGTGCCAGGGAGATGAGCGGTGCGAACCCGCCCGCGAAGACCGAAGCGAGCTGGTATCCCAGAGAAGCGCCGGAGTAGCGCACCCGCGTGCCGAACAGCTCCGAGAAGAAGGCCGCCTGCGGCCCGTACATCGCGTCGTGACCGATGTTCACGCCGAGGATGATGGCGAGCCAGATCAGGGGCTCCACACCCGTGTTCAAGAGCCAGAAGAACGGGAAGGCGAACAGCAGCGAGAACCCCGATCCGAGCAGGTAAAGAGGCCGCCGCCCGATGCGATCGGATAGGTGCCCGAAAAACGGGATTGTGAACAGCCCGATAAAGGCGGCGATGAGGACCCCGACGAGCCCCGTCGTCTGTTCTAGCTTCAGTTCCTCCACGATATAGGTGAGCACGAAGACGGTCAGGACGTAGAAGGTCCCGTTCTCGGCGACGCGCATCCCCATCGCGAGCAAGACGTTCTTCGGGTAGGTACGTAACACGTCCAGGATGGGCATGGGAGCCTCGGTGCGCGTCTCCTTGACCTGCAGGAACGCCGGGGTCTCCATGATCCTCAGCCGGATAAACAACCCGACACCTACCAGGACGATGCTGAGCAGGAACGGCACGCGCCAGCCCCAGGCCTCGGGAAGCCACGCCGTGGCCGCGAGGAAGACCAGGTTCCCCGTCAAGAGCCCCGCCGGGACGCCCATCTGCGGCCAGCTCCCGTAGAAACCGCGCCGTCCTTCGGGAGCGTGCTCGACGGCCATCAGGACGGCGCCACCCCACTCGCCACCGACCCCGATGCCCTGGCAGAATCGCAGCACGACGAGCAGTATCGGGGCCAGTACGCCTAT
>JAIVIG010000180.1 GCA_020200675.1 Actinomycetota bacterium | reverse complement strand
AAAGAGGCTTTGGTAGAAGCGGTAGGCGCGGCGCTATGTGCGGTCACTGCCGAAGACGCCTGGGGCTACTTCGAGCATGCCGGGTACCGTCCGACAGGTCAACCACTGTGAAACGTGCTGTGACGATGCAAATCCGCGCGTATCCGGTTCGCTTCTCATTTGCTCGGTGCTGTTGAGAGCACTTGACTCCTGGGATCGAGCTGGGTCATTCTGGTTGGATTGCTGGGTTTGCTGGAGGCTCGCCGTGCTCGGCGAGGGCGCGTTGGGCGACGGCGAAGGCGGCGTTGGCGGCTGGTACCCCGCAGTAGATGGCGCTGTGGAGCAGGACCTCCTTGATCTCGTCCGCGGACAGGCCGTTGCGCAGCGCCGCGCGGACGTGCATCTCCAGCTCCTCGAGGCGGCCCAGGGCCACCAGCGCGGTCAGGGTAATGCAGCTGCGCGTCCTGCGGTCCAGGCCCGGACGAGTCCAGATCTCGCCCCACGCGTAACGGGTGATGAGGTCCTGGAAGTCGGCGGTGAAGCCGGTCGTGCGCTCGACAGCCGTGTCGACGTGGTCGTCCCCGAGCACCTCGCGACGGACACGCATCCCGCGCTCGTGGACCGGGTCGTTCATCGGCCGGTCCTCCCTTTCGCTACCGGTTCCAGGTGCTCCAGCACCGCCCGCGTGACCGCCTCTGGTTGCTCGACGTTGGCCAGGTGTGCCGCCTGCTCGACGACCACGAGGCACGCGTCGGGGATCGAGTCGCGGATCAGCTCGGCCCCTTCGGGCGGTGCGGCCGGGTCGCCGGCGCCAGCGACGACGAGCGTGGGAGCGCGGATGGCGCCGAGCCTGCTGCGCAGATCGGCGTCCCGGATCGCCTCGCAGCAGCCCGCGTAGCCCTCGGCGGGCGTGCCGCGCAGCATGCTCCCGCTCCATTCGACCACTTCGGGGTGGCTTTCGCGGAACGCCGGGGTGAACCAGCGCTCCAGCACGGCGTCGGCGATGGCGTCGACGCCGTCCGCCCGAACGGTATCGGCGCGAGAATCCCAATCGTCGGGCGGCTCGAACCGGGCCAAGGTGCAGCACAGCACGAGGCGCTCGACGCGTTCGGGGGCCTCGCTCGCCACCCACATACCGACCATCCCCCCGATGAAGAGGCCGCAGAAGGAGAAGCGCTCGACCTCGAGCCGGTCCAGCAGCGCCAGAACGTCCCGGCCGAGGTCGTCGATGGCGTACGGACCGGGTGGGACCGGCGACTCCCCGTGCCCGCGGTGGTCGTAGCGCAGTAAACGGAAACGTTCGCGCAGCGCGGGTGCCTGGTCGTCCCACACGCGCAGCGTGGTACCCAGGGAGTTAGACGCGACGAGCATGGGTGCCTCCTCGGGGCCTTCGAGCACGTGATGGAGCGCGACGGTGTCGCTCGTCTTCATGCCGGTACCTCCTTGCCGTATAGGTCGAGAGCCCGGTCGACGAACGCCCCGGCCGACCCGAGGTAGTGCTCCGGGTCGAGTGCGGCGTCTATCTCCTCGGGCGTGAGATGCTCGCGCAGGGCAGGCTCGGCCAGGAGCTCCTCGCGCAGGGTACTTTCGTTGGCGAACGTTCGCCGGGAGGCCGCCTCCACGAGCTCGTGTGCCTCCAGCCGGCCGAGCTTCTCCGCGGCGATCGTCGTCACGTTCTCGGCGAGTAGCAGCCCGCCCGTGGCGTCGAGGTTCTCGCGCATGCGATCGGGGCGCACCTCGAGGCCCTCCATCACCTCGCGCATCGCGGCGGCGGCCCCTCCGGTCAGGGCGAGCGCGTCGCTGAGGGTCTCCCACTCCGCGTGCCAGGCGCCCGCGGCGCGCTCGTGCTCTTGGGCCATCGCGGCCTGCAGCGTCTCGGCGAGCGAGGGGACCCGGTGGGCGCAGGCGGCGGCGAGGACCGAGCCCACAGGGTTGCGCTTGTGCGGCAAGGTCGAGGAGCCGCCGCGCCCGCCTTCCGACGGCTCCGCCGCCTCGGCGACCTCGGTCTGGGCCAGCAGGACGACGTCGAGCGCCAGCTTGTGCGTTACGCCCGAGGCCAGCGCGAGGACGCTCCCCAACTCGGCGACCCGGAGCCGCGCGGTGTGCCAGGGGACGACGGGCTCCGCGAGGTCCAGCTCCCGCGCGAACTCTTGCAGGACCCGGATGCCCGGCGGGCCGAGCGAGGCGAGCGTGCCGGCCGCCCCCCCGAGCTGCGCGGCCAGCCCCGACTCGCGCACGGTGAGGAGCCGACGCCGCGCCTCGAGTACGGCGACCAGCCAACCGGCGGCCTTCAGGCCGAAGGTAGTCGGGAGGGCCTGCTGGAGCAGCGTTCGCCCGGCCATGATGGTCTCGCGGTGGGCGTCCGCGAGCCGCGCGCACGCGGACGCGACCCCGTCGACTTCGGCGAGTATCAGGTCGAGTGCCCGCCGCGCCACGAGCATCGCCGCGGTATCCGTGATGTCCTGGCTCGTCGCTCCCTTGTGTACGTGGCGGGCCGCGTCGCCGGGGACGGCTTCGGTGAGCGCCTTCACGAGCGCCGGGACGGGGTTGCCGGCGGCGCGTCCTTCATGTCCGATCTCTTCGGGGTCGAAGCGGTCCGCGTCGCAGCATTCGGCGATTGCTTCGGCGTCGCCGGCCGGGATCAGGCCGGCTCGCGCCTCCGCGATCGCCAGGGCCGCCTCTGCGTCGAGCATCGCCTGCAGCCAGGCCCGGCCTCCGACCGCCTCTCGGATCCCGTCCGGGACGAAGAGCGGCCCGAACAGGTCCTCAGACATCGAAAAAGGCGGTCTGGTCTTCGCCCTGCAAATGGATATCGAAGCGAAGCAGATGGTCGTCCACGGCGCTAGCGACGAGCGTCGAGCGGAGGTCGGGGTCTTCGATCGAGGACAGCAGCGGGTCGGCGGAGTTGGCTGTCTCCTCGTCGGGGAAATAGATGCGGGTCACTCCTCGGGGTGCGCGTAGCGGCCGGCGGCGTTGGCCTGCCAGATCTCCAGCATCGCGTCGGGCACAACCTCGCCCGCGCCGTCGCGCACCGTGCCCTCGATCCGGATGGCCGACGGGTGGTCGGGCGCGACGAGCTTTGATCGGTCCTCATCGAGGAGCGCATAATGGAAAAAGGGTCCGACGGTCTGCGATGGCGTGGTCTCGAACTTCATCGATGGTTCTCCATCGGTGTCGCGTCGCGTCCGCGGAGGACGATGTCGAAGCGGTATCCGAGCGCCCACTCCGGCTCGGTCGTCTCCAGGTCGAAGGACGAGATGAGTCGCTGTCGAGCTTCGGGATCTCGCACCGACTGGAAGATGGGATCCTGGTCGAAGAGCGGGTCGCCGGGGAAGTACATCTGGGTCACGAGGCGGGTGGCGAAGGCCGGCCCGAACAGGGAGAAGTGGATGTGGGCCGGACGCCAGGCGTTGTCGTGGTTTTTCCACGGGTAGGCGCCGGGCTTGACCGTGACGAACCGGTAGCGGCCCTCGTCGTCCGTGAGGCACCGGCCCGCGCCGGAGAAGTTCGGGTCGAGGGGAGCCGGGTGCTGGTCGCCCTGATGGACGTAACGTCCGGCGGCGTTGGCCTGCCACACCTCGATCAGGCTGTTGCGCACGGGCCGCCCGTCGCCGTCGAGTACGCGCCCCGTAAGGATAATGCGTTCCCCTAAAGGCTCACCTTCGTGCTGGCGCGTGAGGTTGTTGTCCAGCTCGCCGATTCGCCCGTGTCCGTAGACCGGTCCCGTCACCTCCGAGAGGGTGTGCGGCAAGATAACGAGCGGCTTCTCGGGCGCCCGCAGGCGCGTCGCTTTGTAGTCGGGATACAGGTACGGCGGCTGGCCTTCGACGTCGCGCCGGTAGCCGCCGGTCTCGCCTTTCTGCTGTTGTACCAAGTGTTCTCCTCCCTCTATAGAGACGCGCTTTAGCCCTTCTCGACGACCATCGCGATGCCCTGCCCAACACCGATGCACATCGTCGCCAAACCGTACCGCGCCTCGTCCCTGCGCCTCATCTCGTGCACGAGGGTCGTCAGGATGCGTGCCCCGGAGCAGCCGAGCGGGTGCCCAAGCGAGATCGCACCCCCGTTTGGGTTCAAACGCTCGTCCTCCGGGTCCATCCCCCACTCATACAGGACCGCCAGGCTTTGCGCCGCGAACGCCTCGTTTAGCTCGACGAGACCCACGTCGTCGAGCGAGATCCCGGCGCGCTCGAGTGCCTTGTGCGTGGCGGGCACGGGACCTATGCCCATTACCCGCGGGAGCACCCCAGCTACTCCTACGCTCCGGATCTTTGCCAGAGGCTCCAACCCGTGGGCTTTCGCATACTCCGCCGAGACCACCAGCACCGCCGCGGCCCCGTCGTTCAAGGAGCTGGAATTGCCCGACGTGACGGACCCACCTTCTTTGAAGGCCGGCTTTAATTTACCGAGCTTCTCCAGGGAGGTATCGTGCCTGGGGCCTTCGTCGGCCTCCACGACGGTATCCTCCTTGCGCCCTTCGACGGTTACCGCGACGATCTCCTCCCGAAAGCGCTTCTCGTCTATGGCCCGGACGGCCTTCTGGTGGCTCGAAAGGGCGAAACGGTCCTGGGCCTCCCGGGAGACGTCGTACTCGCCGGCCAGCTCCTCGGGTTTCTGTTCCTCGGCCGTCAGCCGGAAGCGCTCCTCGGTGAGGTTCTCGGCGGTCATCCCCAGGGAGTCGGTGTGGCCCATCTCCTCCATCTTCGGGTTCACCATACGCCAGCCCAAGGAGGTGTCGTACATTTTGCTCGGACCGTTGGGGAACGCGCGCTCGGGTTTGGGCACCGCCCAGGGGGCGCGGCTCATGGACTCGACGCCGCCGCCCACGTACACCTCGGCCTCCCCGAGCATGACGGCCCTCGCCGCGCTCGCCACGGCCTCCAAACCAGAGCCGCACAGGCGGTTGATGGTGGCGCCGGCGACGCTCTCCGGGAAACCCGCCAGCAAGAGCGACATGCGCGCGACGTCCCGGTTGTCCTCCCCGGCCTGGTTGGCGCAACCCATGTAGACGTCCTCGACCTCCGAGGGGGGAACGCCGCTGCGCTCCATCAGCGCTTCGAGGGCGGTCGCGCCCAGATCATCGGGCCGGACCGCGCTCAGAGCGCCGCCGTGCTTCCCGATCGGGGTACGCACCGCACCGACGATCCAGGCCTCGTTGTTTCCTCCGTAAGCCATAGCGTTCAAGCGCTCCTTTCGCCTATGAACGTTGGACTCCGCCCAAAGACCCACGGCAAACGAAGATTTTCATCCCGCCTCCTGTCCTCACGCGCCCGCTGCGCGAGGAGCGCAGAGCGGCACGAGACTGCCTCTCCACGCGGATCTTCTACCTCCGAGGGTTGCCCTAAGCTCGCCTGTTTCTTCATATGGCTTTCCCGTTCCCCGATTCTGTCTTCGTCGCGCGTACCATTGTGGCCGTTGCCGGACCATAGTACAAATG
>JAIVIG010000179.1 GCA_020200675.1 Actinomycetota bacterium | reverse complement strand
TTCTTGCCCCGCTCGGCGGCGTAGCGTTCGGAGGGAGCGAGCACGCTAAGGAAGGGTAAAGCCCAAACACGTCCGGCCCACGGGACCGGCACGAGGAGCATCAAGCACATCCACCGCAGGCCACTAGCCTTCACGAAGTGTTCGTGGCTCGAGCGCACCGGGTCCCGGTAGATCCCCTTGGCCGCGATCTTCACCCCCCAGCGTCGCTCTAGCGTCTCGTCTATGCCCACTACCAGCGGACCTCCTTCGGGCACGAACGCCTCCACGAGCAACTTCAGAAGCACCCGACTCGCTTCTCTGCTCGACCAAGAGGCGCGGCTCAAGACTCGATGGTAGCGATGGAACCGCTTCTCCTGATCCAAACCCACTGCTCGCAGGGCGGAGCAGACAGTTCTTTTACCCGGAGCGAGGATCGCACCCGTCAAGAGCACCTGCACATGCCGCCAGACGCGCTCGGAGAAAAGTGGCGCGAAGGGAGCCAAAACCCTTATCATCGTCTCCGGTAGGGTACGCACTCGATCACCTCTTTTAGCCGATTGCGGTGACGAGCGTACCCTACCCCTTTCGCTCACAAATGGCTAAAGTCGAGCTAAGAGCCTGTGTGAGAAGTTCAATCCGGCTCCAATCGGTGGACCATCAGGTTGATCATCGCGATCAGGATGATCGCCTCCTCGCTCGCCGGTCGCTCTTCGTAATCCTTGCTCAAACGCCGGTATCGCCCCAGCCACCCCAGTGTTCGCTCGATGGACTGCTCGCAAAAGACAAGTTTTGCATGAGCCGCCAGGCGCAGCTCTCGCTCAACCACTCTCGCCGTCGTCCAAACCCGACGCGCCGCCAAACTGAAGGGAACACCGATGCTCGGGCATATCCTCCTGCCGGAATCACTCGGCACGGAGGAGATGATGAAACGTCAGTGGCGCGTACGTCGGGAAGCAGTGGAACGCCCGGATGCCCAAGCGCGCTGGGACCAGGCGTACCAGGCAATCCTCAAGTGGAGCTTGGAAAACGAGCAAGCCCGCGTTCGCGCTCCGAGCGCGAACGCGGGCGCGGACGGCAAGGAGGAGTACCATGAGAGTGGCGGCGTACGTCCGGGTCTCGACCTCTAGGCAGGTCAAGCTCCAGACGATTGAGCAGCAGTTGGAGATGGTGTACAAGTATGCCCACAAGAAGGGATGGGAGCTGTCGGAGGAGGACATCTTCCGCGACGACGGCTACAGCGGGACGACGCTGAAGCGGCCCGCCCTCGACGCCCTGCGCGACAAGGCGCGGATGCGCGAACTCGAGATCGTCGTGGTGCCATCGCCGGACCGTCTGGCGCGCAACTACGTCCACCAGATGGTCCTCATCGAAGAGTTCGAGAAGGGCGGCTGCCGGGTGGAGTTCGTGGAGAGGCCGATGAGTTCGGAGCCTAACGACCAGCTTCTCTTGCAGATACGGGGAGCGGTGGCCGAGTACGAGCGGACGCTGCTCTCGGAGAGGATGCGCCGGGGGAGGCTCGCCAAGTACAAGGCGGGGCTTCTGTTGCCATGGACGCACGTCCCCTACGGCCTGCAGGTGGACCCCGACAGGCCGCGCGACCCCGCGGGGGTGAGGCCGGACGAGGCGAAGGCCGCGGTGGTCTCGGAGATCTTCGCGGTCTACCTCGAGCCGGGGTCGAGCCTCTTCGGCGTCTCCCGCCACCTGCGAGAGATGGGCGTACCGGCGCCCAGGGGCGGGAAGGCGTGGAGCACCGCCACCCTGCGCGGGATACTGACCAACCCCGTCTACGCGGGCAAGGTCTATGCCGGACGAGTGCGCTACCGTCCCGCCAGAATCCGACGCTCGGCCACCCACCCCATAGGACGCCCCCACGACTCGGCCGTCCCGCTGTCCGAGGAGGAGTGGGTCTTCGTGGCACAGGTGCCGGCGGTGGTGAGCCAGGAGCAGTTCGACCTCGCCGCGGAGAAGCTCTCCAAGAACAAGTCCTTCGCCAGGCGCAACAACAAGGCCAACGAGCATCTTCTGCGGGCGCTGGTGAGCTGTGGCGAGTGCCTGCAGGCTTCCATAGCATGCGCCCGGACCGGCAGGAAGAACAACGACCGCAAGCAGAGATACTACGTGTGCTCGGGCAAGTTCAACAAGGCTCACACCATGCTGGAGGAGAAATGCCCCTCGCGCTACGCTCCGGCGGAGCAGCTCGACGAGATCGTCTGGCAGGATCTGTGCGAGGTCTTGACCCATCCCGAAAACATCACGGACGCGCTACGGCGGGCGCACGGCGGCCAGTGGCTGCCGCAGGAGCTGAAGGCCCGCCAGGAGAACCTTCGCCGGGGCCGGGCCGCCCTCGGGCGTCAGTTGGAGCGGCTGACCGAAGCTTATCTCGGGGAGGTCATTCCGTTGGCCGAGTACCAGAGGCGCCGCAAGGATCTCGAACAAAGAGAGGAGGCTCTGGCCTCTCAGGAGAGGCAGCTTCAGGCCCAGTCCCGCCAGCGGATGGAGCTTGCCGGAGTAGCCGGTTCCATAGAGGATTTCTGCCGGAGGGTGCACGGAGGGCTCGCCGACGCCACCTTCGAGCAAAGACGAGAGCTGGTGGAACTGCTCATCGACCGAGTGATCGTCACCGAAAAGGAAGTGGAGATACGCTACGTGATCCCCACCGATCCCAGCAGCGAGCAGGTACGTTTTTGTCATTTGCGTTCAGACTATCTCCACCACCCACCGGTGCCGTCCTAACCGCTCGCTGCTCTCTTTGCCCTTCCTGGCTATGCGTCCCTTGATGCCGCGCCTCCACATCGCTTGGCAGTACTTCTTCGCATCATAAGCCTTGTCGGCGTGCAGCTTCTCGGGGCGCTTCCTCGCTTGGCCTCGGGGCCGCCGGATCGGTTCTATGGCGTCCACCAACTCCTCTAACATCTTCGAGTCGTGGACGTTGGCAGCAGTGTGCCTCACCGAGAGCGTGACGCCTCCTTTGTCGACCACAAGATGGCGCTTCGAACCCTGTTTGCCACGATCCGTCGGATTGAGACCGGTCTTTTCGCCCCCCCAGGAGCCGGCACCGCAGCCGAGTCGAGCGAGGCCCGCGACCAGTCGATCTCATCCGCTTGTCCAAGCCAATCAAGCAGCGTTTGGTGCAGGCGCTTCTACACACCAAGCTCATGCCACTCATTCAGGCGCCGCCAGCAGGTCATGCC
>JAIVIG010000178.1 GCA_020200675.1 Actinomycetota bacterium | reverse complement strand
GGCCGAGCTAAGCGCTACCCGGCCCTCAAAAAGGCCGCCTGAGTCCACGAAGACCGCGAACGCGCACGTTTTGCGATGGACACGAAGCCCATCGCAAAACTCCTCGTGGTTAAAACGCAAGCTTAGTCATCATCGCCAAAGTCGTTGTCGCCGGAGCCGAAGTCGTTGTCGTTGTCGTCAAAGTCGTTGTCGCCAAAGTCGTTGTCGTCGGAGCCGAAGTCGGAGTCGGAGTCGGAGTCGTTGTCCTCGGAGTCGAAGTCAATGTTGTCGGAGCCGAAGTCAATGTCGTCGAAGAATTCATCGAAGAAGCTCAAGAAGAAGAGATCCTCGAAGGATGAGTCGTCCCCGGAGAGTTCCACGCTGCTGGAGAACCCGCCGTTGTCCCCGTCGTTTGTCTGCGCCATAGCTGGAGCCGCGGCCACCATCATCATCGCCAGCATCGCGGCCAGCACCATTAGCTTCCTCATATTCTTGCCTCTCTTTCGTTCACAGTTTTCAGAACCTCTTTTGCCTATGTTCAGTCCGTCCTGCGCTGTAGCTCCTTCACTCTCCGTCTAGCAGCTTCAATGTATGCAACGAACCTTTCTCAGCCCTTGCTAATTACGTACAAGATGCTAAAGAACAGAAGGAGACCGGAGCCTCAGCTCGTCATGCGCACCTCACAATCTATCTTTGGACAACCCCCGTTGGGTTGCTCACATATGTGTTCTACGGGTTTGATCGCCCGGCAGATCATTCCAGATCATTCGAAGAGTTTTTGTAGCAAGCAGCGAAAGGCTTGTTACAAGAGAATCAGGCTGCCTCTATTCACCGAGATGTCGAGAGTAGATGGCTTCTCGGAGATTTGCTCCCGGCGCAGCGTACCATGTTTCCTATGGCTCGCTTGTCGCTCCGATCTTCGCCATCCCTCGGGACTCGAAGTACTCCCGAAGCTTCTTCAGCCCGAGCCTCATGCGGCCCTTCACTGTCCCCAGCGGCAGACCAAGCAGCTCTGCTATCTCCACGTGGGTGTACCCCGAGAAGTACCCTAGCTCCAGCACCTTTAGCTGCTCCGCCGGCAGCACCCGCAGAGCCTCCCTGACCTGCTCGCGCTGGGAGTTGCGCCAGGTGTCGGCGAAGGCTTCGCTCGGCTGCGCGACGGAGGCCGTGGCCTCGACCCTGTCGTGGACCCTGCGGCGGCTCGCCATCGTCCGCAGCTGGTCGATGCCCCGGTTGTGGACGATCGAGAGTATCCAGGTGCGCACGCTCCCCCTCTCGGCCCTATAGCTCCCCGCCGCTCGCCACACCTGGAGGAACGCATCCTGCACGAGGTCCTCCGCTGCCTGGCGTTCCCCCATCATCCGGTAGGCTAACGAGTACGCAGCTCTGCTGTGCCGATCATAGAGCGTCCCTAATGCTTCCTTATCCCCGTGGTCAGCGAAGAACATCAAATCCTCGTCAGCCAGAAGTACCAGTTCGCTTCTTCTCTGAGGTTTATTGGCCATATGAGTAGTGTAGGAAGCTTGTGTATATGCAGAGTGTATCTTTAGTAAAGACTTCGCAATCTAGTAACAGTTTCGCAAAAAGTATCAGCCTTTGCAGGGCCGACTGCGCTTTGTCCGGGGCTCCTCGCCGTTGGGTACCTACCAGACTACACTGTAGGAACTGGCAAATCGGGCTTTGGCGGCGGGCGAAACGGCGAGAAATAGAGGGGCAAAGTACATAGGACCCTTGCCTGACTATCATGCAGCCGACGAAGGGCCTTCGACGACCGAATAACCCACGACGCCCCGCCCTGGTGCTCCAAGTTCCCCTGGACGCGACGGGTATACGGGAGATCCTCGGATAACCTTAGGACTCAGACTAACCGCATCCGCTACCCCGCGACGATTGTAGAAGCGCTCACTCCTCCTCGGAGGGCTCCCCATGCTCCTTCAACAGCACGGCGGCCCGCTCGGGCGTCGGAATCTCATGGACCCAGTAGGAGACGTGCTGCCCCACATCGTAGAGTTCGTATGTGGGCTCATCAGTCTCCCAAGTGCTGCGGTGGACCAGTACGCACAAGTCGCCCGACTCCCCGATGGCCAGGTGCTCGGAGAAGGTGCCGTCGGGCTCCCAACCAGCGTCTGCGAGTTCCCGATCTATCTTGTCCTTGTCCGCCATCTACCATCCTCCTCTACCAACGCAGTGCCCTCGGCACCGACAAGAGACAGTAACGATAGAAGTAGACTTCCCCTACAATCTCTCGCAGTAAACAGCTTTGAATTATTTCATATAGTTGTCGGGATGCCATGCAACTTTGTGTGCAGTCCAGCAGCCTATCTTGGGCACTATAATGAAGTTCGGACGAGACGAAGGCCGAGAGCGTAGAGAAGGAGACATGCCCGACGAGGAACGCAAGAAGCACGGGGGAGAGCCCCGCTCGGGAGGGACCAACGGAATCGAAGTCTGGCCCAGGAACTGGCTCGTGCCGGTGATCCTGTTGACGCTCAGGGAGTGTACCTCCTACGGGTACAAGCTCATGGAGCAGGCGGCGGCCTTCGGGTTCGTGGCGATGAACCCGGGCACGTTGTATAGGACGCTCCGGCACATGGAGAGGGACGGCCTCTGCAAGTCCGAGTGGGACACGACCAACGGGAGAGGTCCGGCACGTCGGGTGTACTCGATCACGGACGCCGGGGAGGCGTACCTAAACTTCTGGGCCGAGTCGCTGGAGCAGTACCAGCGCAACATGGATGCCTTCTTCCAGCTCTACACGGGCAAGCCAGCAAGGAGAGACCAGCAGAAATACGACGGGTAGCAGGGGACCTCCGGTCATACGCGGCGAGAACGAGCCCGCCGTAGCCTCCCCCGAATGAAGCGGGTTTGTTTAGTATCTCCGACCTGCGGTATAAATTATAGAGGCGACAATCAGTCGTCCGGGGAGCGAACTTGGAAGAAAGGGGAAAGCCAGTGGGCCGCAAATCCAAGACGAGCGGCGAGGACAGGTCCGAAGGGGCGATGGACAAGACGAAGGGCCGCCTCAAAGAGGCTGCCGGCGCCGTGACGGGCGACGAGGACCTGAAGGCCGAAGGTCGCTCTGACCAGCGCAAGGGTACCGTCAAGGAGAAGAAGGGCAAGCTCAAAGACTTGTTCAACTAGCGTTGCTAGATCAGCTACCCCTCCCGGGGCCGGGTCGCGCGACCCGGCCCGACCC
>JAIVIG010000177.1 GCA_020200675.1 Actinomycetota bacterium | reverse complement strand
TTCGGCATGCCCCCAACCTGCACCCGAGTTCGCAACATGTTCTGGGTGCTACCCGGCGGGAGAGGGTCCTCCCATCAAGACCGGCCACCAGTAGAAGACTATGTACGCTCCGGCCACCACGAGAAGCGCCGCGGATATCGGCTGGACGTAGGGCGTGGCCTTACGCAGCCGGGAGATCACGCCTCCCTTGAAGAACGCCAGCGCGAGGGTGAGGACCAGGAGTACCGAAGCCATGCCCAGGCCGTAGCTCAAGAACCGCCCCGCTCCCGCGGCGATGCTTCCGGCCGTGAGGCTGCTGCCCATCACCGCGAGGAACACCGGCAGGGTGCAACTGAGCGAGGCCAGCCCGTAGGCGAGGCCGAACAGGAAGAAGCCCCGCACGCCCATCGCTTTGGGATCGCCGATGCGCCCGGCGAAGCGCCCGAAGATGCCGGTGTAGAGCGTCCGCCCGGCGAGCATCGAGAGACCCATCAGGATGAGAGCCGCGCCGATGACCATTCCTACCCAGGGCATGGTCCCCAGGATCGCGCTCCCCCCGGCGGAGACGACCACGCCGGCCAACCCGAAGAGGAGGACGAACCCCGACGAGACCGCGCCCCCGATCAGGAGCGCCCGCAGCGCCCGTCCCAGCGAGGAGCGTTTCTCGAAGCCCGCCTCCTGGTTGCCGAGGTAGAGCGAGAGGTAGGCCGGCAGCATCGCGAACCCGCAGGGGTTGACCGCCGCGACGATCCCGGCCCCAAAGGCGAAGCCGAAGGGGAGCAGCGCGCTCAGGCTGGTGAGCCACTGAACGGCGAGCTCTTGAAGCCCGCTCACAGCACGCTCTCCAGCTCCGCTCTTAAAGTATCGGGGTCCGAGACGGTGGCGTCCCGGTAGATCTCTTCGCCGTCTCGGTCGAGGATTACCGTGGTCTCCAGGGCGCTCACGCCGAACTCTTGGACTATCTCGGCGCTGTCCAAGACTGTCGGCAGCGGCTCTTCTATGCCAGCCGCGTTATTGAACGCTTCGATGGACTGCGTCGTTTCGGACGGGTCTATGGAGACCATCAGCATCTCTAGCCCACGATCCTCGTAGGCCGGAAGGATCTCGGACCAAGTCCGAGCCTCCTCCCTGCACTTCGGTCACCAGCCGGCCATGAAGTAGAGCGCCGTCACGTCGCCTTGCCCCCCCAGGTTGACCTGCTCGCCCTCGAGGGTCGTGACGCTCAAGCCGGGGGACTCGTCGTCCACCCGCGTGGATCCCTGCTCGTTCTGCGCGGCCTCGTTGTTCGCCGGAACTCTCTTCCGAGTTGCCTCCTCCCGAGCGGTCTCCTCGGGGACGCTTTGCTGATCGGACTCGGCCTTCGTCTGTTGGGGCTCGGCCGGGGAGGACCGTCCGGATTGCCCCGTCTCACTTTCTCCGCAGGCCGCGACGGCGAGCATCGTCGCCAGGAGCAGTGTCAACGTCAGGGATCTCTTCATCCTCACCTCTCGTTTTGGGGTTCGTAGACTCGCGTTTCGGACCGGAAGGCCGTCCAGGAGAACCAGAAGTGGTCTATGCTCACGACGGGCTCCAGCCGCTTTCCCTCCAGCTCTCCGGCCACGGCTTCTCCGAGGGCGTTCCATTCGCTGCCGGTCTCTTCGTCCAGTATGGTGCCTCCCTCGAAGCGGAACGCGAGCGTCCTTCCGTCGAGCCGTCGCGAGAAGACCCCCGTGAAGAATATCCTCACGTCGAGATTGTACCCTTGTGGCGCGTAGGGATCCGGGTACGGTGCGACGAAGGTCCGCTCCGCGTCGCCGACTTCGCTCGGGTGAGGCTTGCGAGACCCATGTCCGCAAACTGCGCCACGCCCAAACCAAGTTCATAACATGCTCTAGGGGAAGGGCAGATCCGGGTGCCGTCGAGGTACTCGGCTTTCTACCACCGCAGGTTCGGCGAAGGGCTACGAGAGCAGAGCGGTGCGGATGCCCACTCGTTGAAGATAGAGGATACTCGCAAGTGTGCGGCCCAGGATACCCGGGACGTCGATTTCTACAACGAACCCGGTCCAGACTCACCGCGGTTCGAGGATCTGTAGCTGCCCATCCGTCTTCCCGGTGACGAACACGCGTCCGCTGGCCGGGTCCACGGCCACGGTGTTCGGCTGGCGGACAGTGGGGTAGCGGTCGATCTCGCTCAACGTGCGCTCTTCCAGCGCGAACTGGACCACGCGTTGCTCGGCGGTGAGCGTTACCCACAGCTGGTTGCGCCGGGGGTCTATGGCTATCCCATACGGTGAGCCGGGAAGTGATACGCGGTCGAGCTGCTTCGGATCCGGGCGCGCGCTGTAGATGAGGACGGCGTCGCCGCGCGTGTCCGTCACGTAGAAGCGGTTCTCGGGGCCCGCCTTCACGTGGGTTGGGCCCTCACCGGCGTCCACGCGGCCCAGCGCCTCCAGGGTGTCCGCCTCGAAAACGTCAAGGCTCAGGCCCCTGACACCGACGACGCCCACCAGGCCGTCATCCGTTACCGCAACGCCGCCGGGCTTGAACGCGGTTTCTATCTTCTCCGTTTCGCGTCCGTCCTCGACGATCGACGCGGTGCTCGCCTTCTCGTTGAGCACGAAGATCCGGCCACCCGGAGCCGCGGCGGCGGCGTGCGGAAAGTCCCCGACCGGCGCCTCGCCCAAGATCTCCCCGTCCGGCAGACCGACCTGCACGAGGGAATCGGAGCCTTCAGCCGGCACGAGCACGGGCCCACCGGGACCGGCGAGATCCAGGTGCCGGGCCGATTCCGGTAGTCCCACCTCTCGCACCGTCTCCCCGCTTTCGCCGTCGACCAGCGCGAGCTCGTCGGGATTACGTAGGGCTACCGCGACGAGGCCCGTCTCGGGGTCGGCCGCTATCCCCTCCGGCGCAGGGCCGACCTCGACCACCTTTCCGGCAGGCTCCTCCGCGAGCGTCGGCGACTCGGCGGGCTCCGGTGCTGGGGGTGGTTCTTTCTGCGCGGCATCCTGTTCCGCCGCGCCCCGGTCCGGGGCCGCCTCCTCGGGACCGCAGCCTACCGGGGAGAGCAGGACCGCAGCAAACACTACCAGAGCGAACTTGCGTCGGAATGAACCCTCGGTCACGAGATCACCTTTCACGCTCCTCCCGCGGGTGGACCGGTATCGTACCGCAGCCGGCGCCGTTCCGGCTCCCGGTAGGATGCTGCGTAGGTTCTACTT
>JAIVIG010000430.1 GCA_020200675.1 Actinomycetota bacterium | reverse complement strand
GGAGGCGAAGGGGCTCAGGCTGTACTACCTGCCGGCGTACTGCCCGCACCTGAACGCCATCGAGGGGGTGTGGCGGAGGTTAAAGGGCTTCTTGATGCCCAGGCGCTTCTACGACTCCGTGGCTGAGCTGAGACAGGCCGTCTTGAGCGCCTTGCGCTTGCTGGGTGCCATCGAGCTTCAGTGTTAGCTTGGAGGTACTTAGGTATCTTCACCGGCAGAACTCAGAGCTACACTTGCACGCTGACCTCGTAATGCTTGCGCACGGGCGTGCTGATAAACAAGGCGTCAAGCTCTTCGAGTTTCCTGTGGTAAAAGCCGCTCGCCTCACTTGCGTGCATATCGTCTTCCGACTCCCACAAAGAGATCGACACGCCCTCGCCGGTATCTGGATCTGTCAGCATCAGGGCGCCCCTAAACCCCCGCTGCTCCTTGGCCGCCGGCAGCACCAATTCCTGATAAATGCGGACCGCCTCCCCTATACTCATTGGCAGGGTCTCCATGCTCACCATCTGCGCATGCACCGTTTGCCTCCTTACCTCTAGTTCGGCAGCCTCAGCCTATAAGTATAATAACTATAACATCAATGTAGGTATAATGTCTCAAGCAGAAATCGAGACACTGAGACGAATATACCCAACTCCCAGACCACCTCCAGCGCCTATACACTGGAGTAAGGGCGACGAACCGCGACATCATCTTGAGAACCTAGCCACGGCGCGGCCATAGACGCTCATATCGTCAAGCCTGCGGACGCTGTAGACTTTCGGACAGAGTACCGAGGGTAGATAGGGAGGTGGCTCGTGGAGCCCACCAGATACACGTTAACCGTTTTCGAACCGGGAAGCAGCCGTTCCCAGGCGGGCTTTTACGAGTCCTCGACCCCCTTCGGGGCTATTAGCGTGGGTGATGCCGTGCACCCGGCCGGCTGGCCCAAAGAGGGACCGTCGAGCTATCTGCGAGCTACGGAGGTGCACCACTACCTTGGGGAGAGCGCGGGGCAGGTGCGCCACCACGTGACGGTGTACACCGAGGAAGTAGTCCTCCGTTGACCGCAAGCTCAGTTTCCGAGAGCCCCGTTCGCCGGAAGCCCAGAGTTTCCGAGAAGACGACTCTTAGCTTGCGTTTTAACTGTGTGGGTGGGTGAGTAGCGCCCGGAGTAGCCGGTGGCGACTTCTGGTAGCAGAATGCATCTTCATGGACTCCCTTGATGCCCTGCGCGCCTTCCGAGATTCGCTCTACCGCTGCTTCGATCGCCGCGCCGACGCGCTCTTCGAGCTGGGCGATGCCGTACTTACCGCAGCGCAGGTGGTGCCCTCCCCGGTTCACCTGAGCCTCGAACCTGCGCACCGCCGAGGGTGGGGTAGTCTTTACGCCGCGCTGGACCGAGGACGAATCGACGCCGAGACCCTGCGAGGGTTACTCGCTCGCCATTCGCTCCCCGCCAGCAGAGGTGAACCGCCCGTCTACGCGGTGGACGTGAGCGTGTGGCCTCGGTGCGACGCGGAGAGTAGCCCCCAGCGCGGCTTCTACTACCATCCTTCGCGCCACTCGGCCGGCCAGCCCATCGTGGCCGGCTGGGCCTACCAGTTCATCGCCGGGCTCAACTTCGTCCGCGAGAGCTGGAGCGCCCCCGTGGACGTGGAGCGCGTCCACCCCACGGAGGACGCCAATGAGGTCGCCGCCGAGCAGGTGAAAGCGTTTCTACGCCGGTCACCCGAGAAGGAAGAGGCCGCTCCCCTGTTCGTCTTCGATGCGGGCTACGATCCCGTGAAGGTGCAGCAAGGGCTGGAAGGATGGCCGTGCCAGATCCTCATCCGTTTGCCGGCGGGTCGCCGCTTCTACGCCGATCCGAGCCTCGCTGGCCCGCCCGCCCACACCGGCCGGCCGCGGTGTCACGGGCCGAAGATGAATTGCAAGGAGCCAAGCACCTGGCCAGAGCCCTCCGCCGAGCACGTGTGCGAGGATACTGGCTATGGGACGGTGCGCGTGCGCGCCTGGGCGGGATTGCACCCCAAGGTCCGGGCGCACGAAGGACGGGGCAGCCGAGGGCCTTTGCCCATCGTGCGCGGGACGCTGGTTTTGGTGGAGGTCGAGCGGCTGCCTAGAGGCGAGAGGCGGCGCGAGCCGCGGGTCCTGTGGCTGTGGTGGCACGGCGGCCCCGAAGGGACCACGCCGGACCTCGACCTCATCTGGCGCGCCTACGCGCGGCGCTTCGACCTGGAGCACACCTTCCGCTTCCTCAAACAGACTTTGGGATGGACCACCCCTCGCGTGCGCCACCCCGAACAGGCCGACCGCTGGACGTGGCTGGTGGTTGCCGCCTTTACCCAGCTGCGCCTGGCCCGCCCGTGCGTGTCGGATTGGCGTCTGCCGTGGGAGAGGCGCTACGAGTCCAGCCGCCTGACGCCGGTGCGGGTGCGTAGAGCCGTTTTGGCGCTTTTGGCGGAGCTGGGTACTTCCGCGAAACCACCGAAACCTTGCGGACGTTCACCGGGACGGCCCAAAGGAGGCCGTTCGGGCCGGGCCAAGCGCTACCCGGCCCTCAAAAAGAGCGCCTGAGCCCGCGAAGACCGTGAACGTGAGAGTTTTGCGATGGACATAAAGCCCCTCGCAAAACTCCTCGTGGTTAAAACACAAGCTTAGAGGCTCCGCCAATAGGCGAGTAGCGTATGTGTCAAGGAAGGATGGGAAGGCTGTTGAATCACTCTGAGAGCTGCCAAGTATGAAAAGTTGCCAGCCTATTGGCGGAAGCTCTTAGAGGCAGCTGGGTGAATAAAGCTGCCAGGGGGGCTGCTTAGAGTCCCGGCAGCTCCTAGAGCGCTTGGGCTCCCGTGCTACAGCACCACCCTGCACTCTCACTTCTAAGACCCCGTCCTCATAACGGGCGCTTATCTTGCTCTCGTCGATACCCTCAGGTAAAGCTACGCTGCGCCTAAACGAGCCGTACCGGCGCTCCCTAATGTGATAGCCGCCTCGCTCCTCCTCCTGCTCATCCTTGCGTTCACCGGAGATAGTCAACACATTGTCGTGCAGAGAGATGTCCACGTCCTCAGGCTTCACGCCCGGGAGTTCTGCCCGGATCACCAGATCAGAGTCCTTCGTAAGCGCGTCTAGCGCCGGAGCCCACTCGGTAGCCGCCCCCTGCTGACGTCCCGACCTACGGGCTGGACCGGCTGTACCGCCCATCATTTCGTCAAGAAAGCGGTTCATTTCACCGTACGGATCGTAGAAACCGCGACCTCCGAACGGCCGTAAAGACATCTTGGGTACCTCCTTATTTTGTGGCCTGCAACTTTCCAAGCAGAAGCTGACTACGCTCCTGGATCAGCTCTTTAAGTGTAACATGAGTGACATGACAACGTCACACTCCCTCGTCCCCTTTTAGTTTTCGAGAAGGCTTCTTCTAAGGCAAAAGCGTGAATTGAGGCAAGCCGCTACTTGGCGCGTCTCCTTGAGACATATGTAACTAAGTTACAGACACCCCTGGCTTGATGAGACAAACTGTAATCGTAGCGATCCACCGGGGATTGCCGTGTGTAGGAGGTGCGTAATGAGACGCATCAAGCCGGTTGTTGTAGTAGCCGCATTGGCGGTGCGGATCGCGGGGGAGTGGTGGTTGCGCAGTAAAATGCGACAATTTGCTTGGCGCCTACCTTAGCGGTTGAGTTTCAGAGAAGCCAACTCTTTCTAGGCAGCTCGGTGAATAGAGAAGTGGCGCTTTACGACCTCGAATGAGTAGAGGGAGCCTCATTCAGGGCCTTACGGTAGATTAACTCTGCCGTAGCCACGTCCTCCACCGCGAGCCCCAGCGATTTGAACAGCGTGACCTCCTCGGCCGATCGGCGACCCGGCTTTGCTCCGGAAACAACCTCCCCAATCTCAGCGAAGATCTCCCCGCCGGCGACGACGTCACCCGACTCCTTCATAGCGGCCTCCCGCGAGTCTACGTAGACCCTAGCGTGGCGCCTTCATAGCGGCCTCCCGCGAGTCTACGTAGACCCTAGCGTGGCGGAGTACCTCATCGTCCAACTCCCGCCAGTCCGGGCGAGGTGCGCCTAGGGCGTTGATGTGCGCCCCCGGCGCGAGCCACTCCCCGGATAGCACGGGGGTCGAGGAGGTGGTGGCCGTTACCACCACGTCCGCTCCTCGCACCGCTTCCTCCGCTGAGGCGGTGGCACGGACGCTGTGCTCTTTGGCGAACGCCGCCGCCCGGCGCGGACTCCATACCCTAACCTCCCGAAAGTCGCGCACCAGCCGCAGCGCCTCCAGGTGGCTGCGCGCCTGCACCCCCGAGCCGATGATCGCCAGCACCGATGCGTCAGTCCGGGCGAGGCGTTGCGTGGCCACCGCCGAGACCGCCGCCGTGCGCACCTCGGTGATGAGCCGTCCGTCCATGGTAACCAAAGGTTCGCCGGTCTCGGGCTTGAAGAGCAGGATCGTCGCGTGGTGCGTGTGCATATCGGTGTTGTGAGGGTAGAACGTAACGAGCTTCGTCCCCAGGGCCGCCCCGGTGTAGGCCGGCATAACGCCAAGGAAGCCTTGGTGCTCGGCCACGGGGACAATCGTGCGCACGGGCTGGACCACCTTGCCGCTCGAAAAGTCGGCCAATGCCCTCTCCATCGCAGGGATCGCTTCGTCCATACTCAGAAGGTGGCTAACAGCAGTTTCGTCCAGGTTCATCCCCACCTCTCTCCTCTCCGCCATCCTACGGTTATCGGTCACCCGCCCGCATGATGCCACCCGCCGAGCTTGGTCGCATCCCCAACCATGCATTTATCGTAGGGTTTCTACCGGTTATCTGTGAATAGGGTTATCCTGTGTATCCGGTAGGGCCTGGTGCAATACGATCGGGGCTGTGCAGGTGTCCGAGAAGGCCTCAGCCTGTTGAAAAAGTCGCTGATGGACCGATTGGTGGTTCCGAACCAGGTTCAAAACGACCAGAAAATGGGCCTTTCAACGTCAGAACAGGGGTCAGAAAAGGGCACGAAGGAGTTTTTCAACAGCCTCGCCTCCTCTCGGCAGTTCGGTGAATAGAGGTAGCCTCCCTTTAGCTAGGTGCCGCCGGAGGATACACGAGAGAACGAGTTCTCCGTCCGGCACGGTTCAGGATCATCTCCTCTTACCGCGTGGCCGGGGAGAGGCTTTGTGTTATCACTGAACGGGACAGGAGCGCCACCACGCTGTCATCGCCCTCAGAATACTGAGGTTGCTGCCTTGTGCGGGGCCTTCGGGGCTAAGGCCTTCTCACGTTGCATAGCGGGGGAGGGGTGCGGCGAGTAATACCGATCCGTCTCATTAGTGGCACAATAGAACTATGCCGAACATAGACTACCCACGAGTGATCGAGGAAGACCCAAAAGAGTTGGAGAAGCTGGAGAAGCGCCATCGCTACACCCACCTGTTCCACCGGGTGAAGATGCTCAGGCTCCTTAAGTCCGAGGAATGTTCGAATCTTGGAGAAGCGGCCGAGGCCTTGGGCTACAGCCGTCGCCAGTGCCAGAGGTGGTTCATCACCTACCGCGAGGAGGGTTTGGAGGAGCTTTTGGTGAGCCGGGTGGGCGAGCGTGGTCCCACAGAGCTCATCACCCAAGAAGCCTTCGAAGAGCTAGAAGAAGCTATGAAGAGGGGCGAGATCGCCACCGTAGCCCAGGCCCACCGGTTCCTCTCGGAGAGAGGGGTGCACTACGCTCACCCGGAGAGTGTCGGGGGGCTTCTCAGGCGTCGGAAGGTGAAGCTGAAAACTGGGCGGCCTCGGCACGAGAAGGCCGACACACAAGAGCAGGAGGCTTTCAAAAAAAGTTCGCCGAGAAGGTGAGCTTGGGGAGCGAGGAGCGCGACTGCTCCTCGGGCAAGCCTTTGAAGGTTTTGGCCTTCGACGAGGCGCGCTTCGGGTTGATCAACTGGCACAGGAGGCGCTATTGTCCGAAGGGTTTTCGCCCGCCCTGGGTCGTGAGGCGCGCCTACGAGTGGACCTACCTCTACGCGGCTGTAGATCCCACCAGTGGCGAGAGCTTCTGCCTGTACCTGCCGGGCATGGATGGCCTCTGTTTGGAGGCGTTCTTGGAGCACCTCGGTGAGGCGTATGGCGGCCATCACCTGCTGGTCGTGCTCGATGGTGCTCCGAGCCACACTTCTGGGCGGATCGAGCTGCCGGAGAACGTGAGCCTTATGAGGTTGCCAGCCTACTCTCCGGAGTTGAACCCGGTGGAGAGGTGGTTCCAGGAGTTCAGGCGCGCTCTCTCCAACAGGATCTTCGAGACCGTAGAGTTACTGCAAGAGGCGCTCACCGAGGCGCTCGAGCCTTATTGGCAGGACTCGGGCCGGTTACGAAGCCTCGCGGGTTTCTCCTGGTGGGTGGAAGCCATCGAGTCATTGGGACATCAATGATCTTGATCGGTATAACTCTTCTCCGAGACGAGAAACGGGGCGCCGTACCTGGAGAACTTCCACCTGCCCCGCAACAACCCCGAGGATACGGGGCGATACTACTCCTTCGACTGGGCCAACGCCCACTTCGTTGCCCTCGACAGCGAGCTGTACTACGACGACGAAGGCGGCGACTCGGAGAGACAGAAGGCCTGGCTGGAGCGCGACCTGGGGGAGACGCGACAACCGTGGAAGTTCGTGTTCTTCCACAGACCACCCTACAGCTCCTCGGAGCACGGCAGCGACCTTGTGGTGCGAGAAGACCTCGAACCCACCCTCGCCCGTCACGGCGTAGACGTGGTGTTTAGCGGCCACGACCACGACTACGAGCGCACGGTGCAGATAAAGGGAGTGACCTACGTGGTGACCGGCGGCGGCGGCAAAGACCTGTACGAGGCGGGCGAGAGCGAGTGGACCGCCTTCTCCAGATCCGCGCCCCACGCGGTGCGCGTGCGCGTAGACGGCGACTGTCTGCGGCTGGAGGCCGTCGAGCCGAACGATGCCGTGGTGGACCACCTGAACCGGGCCAGGGCGGCCGACTAACGTTCGAGTCCCCGTTGTCGGTGGCTGGGACCTGGAAACCGGGCGCCGAAGGTGATAGGTTCTCCGGGTGCTCGAAGCGATCCTGCAACCGCTCATAGACTGGGTCACGGCCACCATCGGCGGCTATGGCCTCTTCGCCGTCTTCGGGCTGATGCTCCTCGAAAGCATGGGCATCCTC
>JAIVIG010000429.1 GCA_020200675.1 Actinomycetota bacterium | reverse complement strand
ACTGCTGCTTCTATCGCCTGCGGGACCGCGAAGCCGCCGAGCGCGTGAGCGTCGAGGTCGTGGCGGAGATGCTGGCGCGCCCGAAGGTATTCCGGTACTTCGGTCTACCGTTCTCCGGACAGATCGCTCGTTTAGCCGAGCCACGAATCGCCGAAGCCCGGCAGGGAACGACGGAAGGAGACGGCGAACAGGGATGGGAAGCGCTCCTCGTCTGCCTCCGTAGCGTCTCGAAAGAGCACCAGGAGGTGTTCGTGCTGACCTGTACCGAGGATCACACAGATCCAGACGTCGCCGTCGCTTTAGGCTGTGACGAAGAGACGGCAAGGCTCCGTCGAGAGAACACCATGAACCTGCTGCAAGAGCTATCCGAGAGCGTGCTCGCGCCTACCCGGCGCGGCGAATACACCGATGAGGGCGCGCACTAGCTCCTCTATGTTCGCTCTTGATCCGTCTTGAAATTAGTACAGCGCAAAGAAAGGAGGGCGCATGGCTATAACGGCGATGCCCGTAACTATCATAACGGGGTTCCTCGGATCGGGTAAGACCACTTTACTAAACCGCATCCTCACCGAGTCGCACGGGGAGAGGATCGCGGTGATCGTAAACGAGTTCGGGGAGATAGGGATAGACAACCAACTCATCGTCGGAGAGACTGACGAGGAGATCTTCGAGATGAACAACGGGTGCATCTGCTGCACGGTCCGGGGCGACCTGATCAAGACGCTCTCCGACCTCTACGCCCGCAAGCAGGAGGATTCCACGGAATTCGAGAGGGTCGTGATAGAGACAACCGGGCTGGCCAACCCGGCGCCCGTGATCCAGACGTTCTTTGCGGACCCGAAGATCCAGAAACGCTACTACCCCGACGCCGTCATCACGGTCGTCGATAGCAAGCACATCGAACAACACCTCGACGACGGGCAAGAAGCGGTGGAACAGATCGCCTTCGCCGACCTGGTCCTCCTGAACAAGACGGACCTCGTATCGTCCGAGCACCTCTCGGACCTCGAAGAGCGCATAAGGAAGATCAGCGCGACCACCCGCATGAAGAGGACGCAAAACTCCGAGTTGCCCATAGACGAGATCCTCGACATCCGGGCCTTCGACCTGTCCCAGAAGCTTGAGCTGGACCCGCTGTTTATGGAGCCCGAGTACCCATACGAGTGGGCCGGCATCTACTCCCTTCTGTCCGGCGAATACAGGCTCGTCCTCCAAGAAGGTCCCGATCCTTCGATGAACGCCGTTCTGGTACCGGTCGAGGCAGCGAGCCCCAGCGCGTTGGAGACCGCCCAGGACCCCGCCATGCTCGCCTTCTCCGACGAGGAGAACGGGCTCGGGACCGGCGGAACCCTGGCACCCGACGGGCGGCTCTACCGGCTGGACCTCGAACCGCGAGAGGAGTGGTTCGGGGTAAAGATAGAGCGTCCGGGCAGCTACGCGCTCTTCACCGAGCACCGGCCCGAGGAGTTCGGGGCCGAGCTTTGGGGTCCCGATGGCTCACTCGCCCCGGTCTTGCAACGCGAGTACAAGCCCGACCACGAGCACGACCAGTCGGTGACGTCCGTGGGCCTGCGCGAAGAGGTGCCTCTGGAGCGGATGCGGTTCCAGTACTGGCTGCAGAACCTGTTGAACACGAAGGGGCAGGACATCTTCAGGTTCAAGGGCGTGCTGAACGTCCAGGGGATGGACCAGCGCGTCGTGGCGCAGGGCGTGCACATGATCTCCAGCATGGCTAAGGATAGGACGTGGGAGGACGACGAGCCCCGCGTCAGCGAGATGGTGTTCATCGGCCGCAACCTGGACGCGGAAGAGCTGCGCAGCGGCCTCTCGGGCTGCCGCATCAGAAGCGGAGTCAAGCAGCTTTAAGGCAAGCCGCTTCCCGGCAGGAAACGAGCAGCACCGGAAGGAGGGTCTGTTGACGGAGCAGCCAGGTCCGACGCTCTCCGCAGGGATGGACGCGGTGCTTCTGCTCGGGAGGTATGGCCACCAGGGGGCGGCAGGCGAGGGGATGGAAGCCCTGGCCGAGACAGTGCGGGCGACCGGTCGCTACCTGACGGTTCGCACGGCCATCGCGGAGCGAGGGTTAGCCTCGCTACCGGAGGGGCTCGAAGCCTGCACTCAGGCGGGAGCACGCAAGATCCTGGTGATACCGGTATTCTTCGGGAGGGACCGCTCCATGGTCCACTGGCTCTCGAAGGCGGCGTACCGCTGGTCGAGGGAGCGGGGCGAACCGGGGCCGGAAGTGGTCTTCGCCGGGGCGATCGGGGAACATCCCGCCCTGGGAGAAGCCATGGTCCGGGCGGTGTCCGACGCGGAAAGCGAAGCGTCCGTGCGCGCGGACGACTTCGAGAGTCTGGAGGATCCTCCCGCCTGGTCCGTGATACCACCCCAAGAGCGGCACGTGCTCGCGTGCATGGGACCGCGCTGCACCTCGCGAGGCGCGGGCAGCCTATACATCCACCTTTGGAAGCGCCTCCAAAAGCGGGAACTACTCCGGGGCCGTAGCGGCGTGCACGCGGCCCAGACCGGCTGCCTCAGCCCCTGCAACCTGGGCCCGACGATGGTCGTCTACCCGGAGGGCATCTGGTATTGCGGGCTGAGCGCCGCGGCCATAGACCGCATCGTGGACGAGCACTTCGTCGGCGGCAGGGTGGTCGAGGAGTATGCCCGGGAGCCGGGGCGCCACGACGAGCGGCCGGTGCCGGAAGGGGCGCGGTAGAGTTTTTCGTGTTGCGAGCTGGAAGCTCGCGGTCCCAGGGGGTGTAGCCGATCCCAAGGGGTATCCGATCCCAGGTGGTATCCGGCCCCAGGGGTGTCCCGATCCCAGAGGTGTTGCAGACGAAAATGGAACCTTGCACCTTTGGGCGATGGTGTCCGATGTCGTTACCGAAGGTTGGGTTCGTAACGGTCGACCCCGCGCTCGGCTCTACGTCAACTGCCCACCGTCGCGGCGGGCTTGACGTTGTACGTCCCCGTCTGCTCGAAGGCGTGGGCGGCGCGTAACACGGTTTCCTCGTCCCATTTCTTACCTATGAGCATCATGCCGACGGGCAGGCCGTCAGAGAGGCCGCAGGGGACGGACATCGCCGGGTGGCCGCTCACGTCGAAGGGGGCGGTGTTGGGGAGCATCTCCAGGGCGCGAGCGACGACCTCCTCGATCGGGGCGTCGGAAGCGGGTATCTTCGGGGC
>JAIVIG010000428.1 GCA_020200675.1 Actinomycetota bacterium | reverse complement strand
GGTATGAGAAGAGGACCGGGCGCATCATAGCTCCGGCCCCCGTTCTCTTTGCTCCTTCCGGCCTCACGCCCACACCGTGCGAGTTTCCCAATCCGCTTGCGTCGTGCCGGAGAGCTTGGCGCTTACCCGCGAGATTATCCTGCCGAAATGCTCGTGGCGCAGGGTGTGCGGCAGTAGTATCAACCCGGCGTGCGTGCGGCCCGAGCCAATTCAGGACTGCACCAACGGGACGAAATGCTCCACGTTGGCCGTCACGAAGATCCTGTTCTCGGCGGCCGCGAGCTCGAAAAGGTCCGGGTCGTCCCAGCCCTCCAGCTCCGCAGCGTCCGCCGCCTTTACGTCGTGGCCCGCTTCGCGCAGGGCTTCCCCCACCCTCTTGCCCGAGACGTGGGCATCCAGGAACAGCCTCAACCGTTACCGACTCTGCTCGGGGGGCGCGAACACCTCCGGGTAGAGTCTGTGCCACTCCTCTTCGGTCCTCCGATTCTCGGCAAGAACCCGGTCTATTTCGTCGGAGTACGCTTCGTAGTACCCAAGGGCGAGCCGTACCTTCGGTTCCGGTAGATCACCCTCCTGCAGGAGCCTTTCGATGCCCATGGCCTTATAGGCTTCGATCACCTCCCACACGTCCAGAGCGGTGCCGACCACCCATGCCCTCCTGTCTTGCACCGGCCCCCGGAAGGCCAGGCCGGGGAACCTCCTCATCCTGGCCGCTTCTTTGGCGACAGCGGCGGCCCATGCACTACCCTCTTCATCGGTTCGCGAGCGCACCTCCACCGAAGTCATCTTGGAAACGTAGATCAAAGAGCCGCCGGGGTAAGCAGGCAAGCCTGTGATCCTGCCCTGCTGGTCAAGGTCAACTCCCCACTGCTGCGCGAAGAAAACGAAGGCCCCGCTTTCGGCGTCTTCTGATATCCGAGTCACCACGTCTAGCGAATCATCGAAAGGCACCACGATTTTACCCAGCACCTGCGGGGGGCCATCGTCCAAGCGCCCCCCAACGATCGCCAGGGCGGCCAGGGGGGTAATCCCGTCGATCTTCAGGCGCACGCGCGAGCCCGCTACCACCGAGTCTTCTTTAACCTTGGTACGAAAACGGCCGTTGCGATGATTGCCAAAGATTCTCTCGTCTATATCGAGGAATGATCTTCCTCGGGCTCGGAGCTCGGGCTCCCAGTGTTCGGGCTCATCGTAGAGAGCGTACTCGCCTTGCAGGTTTTCTACAGCCAGGCTGCTCATGGCACCTCTTCGTCAATTCCTGGCCTCATTCTACCCTAACGACCCCTCTAACCTCATCGGGTCCAACAGCTCTTCTAGCGCCATCTCGTCGAGCGCAACATGGAGGGCGATATAGCCCCACGGGTGTTAGTATTCCAAGCTGCAAGCAAACTGGAACTTATACAAGGAAAAGGTCGCTTCGGCCGATACCAGGACAGTAGATATGAGGCACGAAGGAGAGGGTAGCGTGAATTCTAACGGGGGGGGAGCGGCAGGCTCCGGCAAGAGAGAGTTCTACACGGCGCTCGCGCTGCTCGTGATGGTCTTCGTGGCGGTGGGAGCGCTGTTCGCGGTCCCGGCATGGACTCAGGAGAAACAAGAAGAAGAGCCGGTGTCGGAGGCGCAGAAGGCCAGGATAGAGCATCTGACTCCGGAGCAAGTCGAGGACCAGTTCGTGCAAGTGGCCCAGGCGAGCGATTCTTCGGGAGACCTGGCAGGGGACACTGCTCGAGGGAGAGGCCCTGACAGCGACAGTCTTATTGAACTTATCACAATCGACGCCGCGAGTTGTACGATCGCTAGCGACGCGACCATAACATTCGACGACGGAGATGAAGTGGGCGTAGTGGTCAACGGCGATAACGTACGCATAAGGTCCACGGGAAGCCGAATAGAGATACGGGCCATCCAGACTACCGGTGATGACGACATAGAATTTTTCGGTGATGAGTTGGACCCCGGCATCCTCGACATCCTGAGTTCCTCCGGCATAGATTGTGGCGATTCCGATGACGACGATGGCTTCGATGATGAGCTCCTATTCCTCTTGCTACTCGAACTCCTTGACGACGACAACGGGAATGGCAACGGGGACGATGGAGATAACGGCGATGGGGACAACGGAGACGGGGACGGCGGAGACATTGATGACGCCGACACGAACGGCGACGGGGTAGTCTCGCAGCAGGAACGGGAGGCCGCGGACGCCGAGAACGACTTGAACGGCGAGGACACGGACGGGCAGTATAGTGACGAAGGGAACGATGACGATGGAGACGGCGTGAGCGCTACCTCGGACGGGGACGGGGCGGAAGCCTCGACGCCGGGGGCATTCGCGTCATCGGGCGGGGACCCCGACGAGCTCGCGCCGGAGACGAGCACGCAGGGCGACGTGGTGGACGAGATCCCAACCAGCGGGCCGCTCCCCAACACGGGCGGGGTCCCGGTCGCTGCCGGCACGGTGGTGGCGCTGGTCCTCTTCGGCGCCGGCCTCCTGGTGGTGCGGCTGGTGATGATCTGGCGCGGGAGAAGGGCGTAGAACGAGGCTGCCGCGGCGGTATCCTCCCCCGGGCGGGGCCGCGCTGCCGCCCCCGTCGAAACCCGTAATAGCGGACTGGAGGGCTAGAGGGTAGATGCTTCTCAAGGTGGGCGCGGCCATGATGGTTCGCGTGGTCGGGCTGGCGCTCGTGGTCGCGGCCGTGGTGGTCATCTCCGGCCCGCCGGGGAAGAGGCTGCCTCGCGGGACGCGTCGGTCGAGCGCGTGTCCTCCGAGGTGACGGAGCGGGGGAAGAGGGCGTTTGATCCCGGCGAGAAGCTGGAGATAGACGAACCGGAGCCCATTAGCGAGGAGACCGCGGCCGCGGAGCGCCCCGCAAGACACCCGAGACCTCCGGCCACTAGATAGCTCAAGGCGAGCGCGACGAGCAGCGCTGCGACGCCGGCGAGCTGACTCCAGAGCGCCACGGCGACGGAGGAGATGCGGCAGCCGGCGCCCGGAAGGTTTGTGCCGGAACCCCTCGCCTTGCTCGCTCATAACGTGAGCTCGTCCCGGTACGAAAGCGTGCCGGATGTGCAAAAATATTTCCGCACGAGCGTCCACTACCAGGACGAGAGGCTGCTTGGGGGCCGGGGAAGGGCAAGATCGGAGGCTAAGATATGAGCGAAGGGTTCATCTCCCACGGCTTCCGGGGACGCCGC
>JAIVIG010000176.1 GCA_020200675.1 Actinomycetota bacterium | reverse complement strand
ACGTGGGGCGCGGAGCAACCGGGATCGGGACAGGGCGGTTTGGTACCCGTGGTACTCATCTTGCACCTCCAAGCTACGTACCTTCCACAGTCTCACATATTAGCGGAGTCACTACGGTTTTTTCGAGGCGCCGAATATTTGCGGCCAACTGCTTCGAGGTCTTACCGGGATAGGCGAGAACGGACTCGACGGTCTCACGGAAGTCTTCGGGGCGTAGGGGCAGGCTATCCGTGGCCGCCACCGAGCCCTTCTCGTTGATGAGATACCTCTCGTTCAGCGCGAACAATACCTGCACCAGGCACGCCGCACAGCGGAAGAGACAACCCGCGACGTAGAACGGGTCGCACCTTTCTGCGGACTTCCGGCTCGTTTTCAGTGCGAAGCCGGCTTCCCAGAGCTGGCTCCTGACGAGGGCTCGTTTGAGGCGCAGCGGGTACTCTTTGGTCAGGCGCTTCAAGGCCCCAAGTCCGCCGTTCCGATCGTAGAGGATGTGGCAGTGGTGGACCTCGCCCATATAGATGTGGGTGTGGAAGCCGTGCGGGTGGCCGGGCTGGTAGTGGACGGAGGGGTGTCCGGCGCGGCACTTCTCGATGGTGCGCTCGACGAGGGTGAGATCCCGGTAGAGCCAGTCGGTCCTCCGCCCGTCGATGGTCAGCCAGCCGCCGCCGTTGATCCAGGGTCCCCACTCACCGAAACCGGTCACGGCGTCCGGCGGGTGGCGGTCGTCCAGCTCGCGGGCCAGCAGCCGGAGGTCTTCGACCCGCGGAGGTCTCTCCGGATGGTAGTAGATGCCGAGATCCACGTCGGAGTCCGGATAGGCCTCCCCGCGTGCCCACGAGCCACCCAGGGCGACGGCCTCCACACTCTCGATCTCCCCGAGACGTTCGGCTACCATCTCCGAGAACCTCAGTATTTCTCGCCTGTCTCCTAACATTTGAGAACTCCTGTGAAAGGCACGCTGGAGCGAAGGATATACTAACCGCGTGGATCTCTTCGACTCGCACGGAGCCGACGCTCTAGCTCGCCGCGCCCCGCTGGCCGAGCGGTTACGCCCGAAGACGCTCGACGAGGTCGTGGGCCAGCCGCACCTGACCGGCGAGGGGACATCCTTGAGGACGGCCGTGGAGCGAGGCAGGGTGGGGAGCGTGATCTTCTGGGGCCCGCCGGGGAGCGGTAAGACGACGCTCGCGCGGGTACTGGCGGCCGGGGTTGAGGACGCGTTCGTCGCCATAAGCGCCGTCACGAGCGGGGTGAAAGAGCTGCGTGCTGCCCTGGAGGCCGCCGGCGAACGGCTGAAGTACGAGGGGCGTGGGACGCTCCTCTTCGTAGACGAAGTGCACCGCTTCAACAAGGTCCAGCAGGATGCTCTCCTGCCGTCCCTCGAGGAGGGCCTCGTTGACTTCGTCGGGGCGACGACCGAGAACCCATCCTTCGAGGTCATAGCCCCGCTCCTCTCGCGCTCGCGCGTCCTGCGGCTCCAACCTCTCTCGGAAGAAGACCTCGCCCATAAAGAGCGTGCGTGGCGGGGACCCGGACGCGGCGTTGCACTACCTGGCGCGCATGATCGAGGCGGGCGAAGACCCGGTCTTCATAGCCCGGCGGCTCGTAATTTTGGCTTCGGAAGATATCGGAAACGCCGACCCTCACGGGCTGCCCCTGGCGATGGCGGCGGCGCAGGCGGTACAGCTCGTCGGCATGCCCGAGGGCCGCATCCCGCTCGCCCAGGCCACGACCTACCTCGCCTCCGTTCCCAAGTCCAATGCCTCCTACGTTAGTATCAATAAGGCCCTCGACGACGTTCGCCGCGGCTCTGTCCCCGAGGTACCGATGCATTTGCGCAACGCTACCACGGGTTTGATGAAGGACGAAGGTTACGGGGCGGGCTACCGCTATGCCCACAACGACGGCGAGGCCGAGGGAATGAACGACCGCTACCTTTCCGGTGAGCTCGCCGGGCACGTCTACTACGAGCCCAAAGAAAGCGGCGCGGAGAAGGGGATCAAAGAGAGGCTTGAGAAATGGCGGTGGGAGCGTAAGAAGCGGGAGGAATCGTAGGGAAGCAAGTGGTCGCACCGGCCCTTATGGTGCTGTACGAAGCACGCAACACCGGAAGGAAAAGCGGAGTTACGAGTGAGGACCGAGCAGCATCTGGCGCAGGTCGGTCTGAAATCGTAGCCACTCGATGGGATTGGCCGGGAGGTTGTTGTCCTCTACAAAGGCGTCGAAGGCGTCAAGGGAGAGGAACTCTACACCCACCACCTGATCCTCAGCGTCGAGGTCTAGGTGGACCCCGTCGGCCAGATCCTCGGTGCGCTCGATGTCGCCGGTGTGCAGCTCGATGTACAGGAGATCGTACTCCTTGTCCAGTTCGATTCTCAAGGCCCTCTCCTTTCTCATTCGGAGGTGCTCCTGCGACGCTTCACCGAGAGGACTAACGCCTCTCCTTCTACAGGCTCCACGTAGTACACGAAGACCGTATTGCCCAACTCGAGAATACTCTCGGCCGCAAGTTTATCCCAACTCTCGTAGCTCGACTTTAGCCATTCACGCCGTATAGCAAACCGCGTCGGTTAGGCTTTCCACGAACTCCCGCGGGACTTTCACCGTCTCGGTCTCCCGAAGCGACCCGCAAAAAGCCGCCTCCTGCGCCCACAACTGCTTGCGCACCAACCCCAGAGCGTCGGAGAAGGTCGGATGCTTCTTGGCGTACCAAGCCGTCCGACGAACGGCGTCCGCGCCCTTCGCCATGCGTCGGTGGGCGAGGAGCGTGACCAGCGAGAAGAGCCCCAACAGCGCGGGAGCGGTCCTCCGGATCGCCATCTCCGACCATTGCCTCTGGGTTTCGAACCCCAGGCGCTGACGCGCCTCTTGAAAGGTGGCTTCCATCCGCCAGCGCCTCACGAACCACGTAATGATTCGCTCTGGGCTGGCGCAGAGATCGGTGCACAGCAGGGCCTGGGTCTCGAACTCTTCTTGCGGATCGCGGATCAACACCCAGCGCAAAGGCACGGCGGGAAGTCCCGTGCTGTACCAGAGCGCCGTGCCGGAAGCCACCCCCACAGTGCGCTCCCCCGCACCGTACCAGTTAGCCACCGCGATCGGTTCCCAGCTAGTAGCACGATCTTCGGCCACCGCCGAAAGGTTCGGCAGGCGTTTGCCCTTCAGACGGGGCCTCCCCATCTGCCCGGCTTCGCGTGGCGGAGCCGGTTCGTAGAGGGCGGCATCCAGACGTAGACGTGTGATGAAGGTGATCGGGTTGGAGAGCCTCCGGCAGCGATCAAGGAGCTTCAGGGATGCATATCCGCCATCGGCCACGGCCACGATCCGGCGTTCGGGCTGCCAGCGCCTCACTTGCAAAAGCAACTGCCAGGCCCACTCGGTGAGCTTCTTGTGCCGCTTTCCTTGCTCTTTGGCGTAGCGTTCGGAGTAGGCCAGGGCGCTCAAGAACGGCAAGGCCCAGACCCTCCCGGCCCACGGGATCGGGGCTAATAGCGTCATGCTTATCCACCTGAGGCCGCTCGTTTTGACGAAGTGCTCATGGCTTGAGCGCACCGGGTCGCGGTAGATGCCCTTGGGGGCGATCCTCTTTCCCCAACGCCGCTCCAGCGTCTCGTCGACGCCGAGGACGAGCGGTCCCTCTGGGACGAACGCCTCCACAAGCAAGCCCTAGCAAGACGCGGCTCGCCTCCCGGCTCGACCAACTGGCGCGGCTGAGCACCCGATGGTAGCGATGGAATTGCTTTTGCTGGTCCAAACCCATTGCGCGCAGGGCGGAGCTCACGGTCCGCCTGCCTGGGGCGAGGATGGCGCCCGCAAGCAGTACCTGAACATGCCGCCAGACGCGCTCTGAGAACAGTGGTGCGAAGGGTGCCAACACCTGTATCATCGTGGTTGGTAGGGTATGCATCTCGATCACCTCTTTTGGCAGATTGCGGTGACAGGCGTACCCTACCCCTTCCGCTCACAAATGGCTAAAGTCGAGCGTAGGTGCGGTTGGGATTCTGCAGCGTCCGCTCCACCTGCGCCTGGCTGATCTTGCGCTGTCGCATGCGTCGACGTGCGTGCGGATGATACCTGATACGCTCGTATTTCAAATCGCCGACTTAACTATCCGATGCCCAAGCTCTCGGATATCTCCCGCCTCCGTCTGTACTATCGTGACTGCTCCGAGTCCGGCGCTTGCTCGGTCTCTGATGGTGTCGAAGGTTTGTGATGGGCTGCTCCCTGTACCGGTTTGTGCTGGCCGCTGGAAGACGGCGGCCGTTCGCTCTCTCTGTCCAACGCCGACTTCTCATTAGTGGCGAGCAGGAGGGCCGCGAAGACGAAGGGCTCGAACCAGGTGACGTAGGGGTAGAACCAGTAGTTGACGGTGAGCTCGAAGGCTATGATGAGGGCCGCCGAGAACGCCGCCAGCCTGCGGATGCTCCACCTCTTTGGTAGCACGGCGACGACGATTGCTAGCAGTCCTGCCAGCAATGTCAGCGGCAGCTGCAGGACCCTGAGCTCGGGGACCTGGGCGAAGATGCTCCACGGGGTCTCCCGCTCGCCCTGGAAGGCAAAGGTATGTTCGTAGAAGATTCTCAAGCCTTCCATCGGGCTGCCTTCGAGGGCCAGAACCCAGAAGGTCAGCAATACGACGCCCATCCCTCCGAGGAGAAAGTCCAAAACGTGGCTCCTCTTTCTGGGGCCGTCATGGAGCAACCAC
>JAIVIG010000175.1 GCA_020200675.1 Actinomycetota bacterium | reverse complement strand
TCGACCGGGATCACGCTCAACACCGGACCGAAGATCTCCTCTCGCGCCACCGTCATGGTGTTGTCTACGCCCGTGAGGATCGTCGGCTCTATAAAGAAACCGTCCCGGAGGTCCGCTTTTTCCGGCCTCTTTCCACCGGCCACGAGCTCGGCCCCCTCCTCCTGGCCGGTGTCCACGTAGCCCTGGACCTTGTCTAGCTGCTCCTTGAAGGCTATCGGCCCCATCTCCGTCTCCTCGTCGAGCGGGTCGCCCAGCTTAATGGAGTTGGCCTTCTCCGCCAGCCTCTCGACCAGCTCCTCGTGGAGCCCCTCTTGTACGAAGAGCCTGGACCCCGCCATGCACGTCTGGCCGGTGGCCGCGAAGATGCCGGAGACGACCCCGTTCGCGGCGGCCTCCACGTCGGCGTCCTCGAAGACGATGTTGGGCGACTTGCCGCCGAGCTCCAGGGAGACCTTGGCGATGTGATCTGCGGCGTCCTTCATCACCAGCTTGCCGGTCTCCGTGGAGCCGGTGAAGGCTACCTTGTCCACCCCGGGGTTCCGGACCAGAGCAGAGCCCGTCTCTCCGTAGCCGGTGACGACGTTGACGACGCCCGGCGGGAAACCCGCCTCCTCGAAGAGCTTGGCGAACTCTAGAGTGGAGGCTGGCGTCTGCTCGGCGGTCTTCGCCACAAAGGTGCAGCCGGCCGCAAGGGCGGGCGCCAGCTTCCAGGTGAGCAAGAGCAGCGGGGAGTTCCATGGCACGATGGCGCCAACCACCCCCATCGGCTCCCTCCTGGTGTAAACGAAGAAGTTGGGGTTATGGGAGGGGATGGTCTCGCCGTGGATCTTGTCCGCCGCCCCGGCGAAGTAGTAGTACCACTCCGGCATGGCGTTGAGCTGGCCGCTCATCTCCCTTATGAGCTTGCCGTTGTCGGTGCTTTCGACAACCGCCAGGTCGTCGGCATTCTCCGCGAGGAGTTCGGCCAGGCGGCGCATAAGTCGGGCTCTTTCGGTGCCGGTCATCTTACCCCACGGCCCCTCGTCAAAAGCCTCGCGGGCGGCCCTGACGGCCCTATCGACATCCTCCTCGTTCGCCTCGGGAGCGGTAGCCCAAACCCTACCCGTGTACGGGTTAACGCTCTCGAAGGTCTTGCCGGAGCTAGCATCCACCCACTCGCCGCCTATGAGCATCTTGTACTCGCGGACCTCGTCGGATCTTGGCGTCTCGATCAGTTGGCTCTGCATATGCCTCTCCTACTTCGATGTATCTGGACCGCCGCCCCACCGTACGATCTCGTTCCCTTACTACTCACGCCCCAAAACCTGTCACTATCTGTAAAACGACTGGCTTACGTTCGCGCCGGGGTCAGCGCGAGGCTAGGCCCCCTCGTAACGCTCCTCTAGCTCCTGGATCCCCGGCAACCCGATAAAGTCCGTAACGACTATCGAGTCGTAGCCGGACATCGTCCTCTTCTTCCCCTCCTGGAGCTTTCCCAGGCCCCAGGCTCGTAACGTACCCGGCGAAGTATGTACGTACGAATTGGCCCGGTCAACCCTATCCCAGGCCATTCGCGAGGGAAGACTCCGCCAGATCATGCCTTTGGGGACCGGTGCTCCTTGCCGGTAAAGCAGCCGGCCATGGTCCGGCCAAGAGAGCGTAGCTGGGGGAACGTCCGTTTCACCCATTGGTGGGAGGAAAGAACGACGACCGACGGGAGTTAAGACGCTGATCGGTTGTATCCGGTCTACGACACGGGCCGGTGGGCGCGTCGAAGAGCGGATTCGGTAGAGACGCGTCGGGATCTCTTCGACGGTATCATGTGTCTTTTTGGCGGTTGGCCCATGCTTGCTACCCGACAATGGATGCACAGGGTTGCCGCAACCAACGTGGCCGCCCGTATTTCAGCAGCGCCTCGTGATCAGGTTCGCAGCGGCGGCGTGAAGTAGCCAACGGTACCGATGATGAGGCCGCAGATAGCGAGTGCAACATCGTCGGGCAGGTCCAGTCCGGCCGCCTGCGCAATATACGTGACGATTACCGCAAGAGGTGTACCCGCGCCCACTCCGGTCGCAAGCTTCGGATTCGGAGTCCAGTTCGTGGTTTGCCTCTGTTCAGGAGGCGCGGTGTTCTGCGGGGGGTTCTCGCCCGATACTTGACCTCCTGCTCCTGGCACTGGACCTCCCGGTCCTAGCCCTGGCCCTCCTGCTCCTCCCGGTACTGGCCATCCCGGCCTTGACCCTACTACTCCTGCTCCTGGCCCTCCTGCTCCTAGCACTGGCCCTCCTGCTCCTCCTGAACCTCCCGGTCCTGGCTCTCTCGGTCTTGGCCCTCGCCCTCCTGTCTCTGGACCTCCCGGTCCTGGATTCTCACTGGGCTTCTCTGGGTGTGGGTTAGCGCTTTGGCGGCGGTTGTGCGGGTAGAGGTGGGCATCCTTGACCGGTGGCTCTATATCTTCAGGCTGCCCCTTGGGCCTCTCTGGGCGTGGGGTAACGCTTTGGTACATTGTTCTTCTCTCTCTTTCCTCTACTCTAGGGACTCTAGCCACGAGTCCATGCGCTCCATGCGCCAATCTAACAGCGCTTCGCGCCTCTTCTGCTCCGCTTCGATGCAAGCGGCGAAGGCATCCCAGAACGGTCGTGGCCGGTCCTCCTTAGCCTCGTTAATAGTACTCCAGAGCTTGAGCAAGCTCCTCCTCAGCCATATCTGCCGGAGCAAACCTTGGCATCGATCTCTCCTTAGACGAAGGTGAAGTGTACGTGGCTATAGTGCCCAGGATCTGAATCTACGGGGCCCCACGGGGCGGCTTCCCACCCGCCGCGCATGCTCCACATCGAACCCCACCAGATAACCCACCAAATCCCTGTAGTCCCTACATTAGCCCAAAGCCAACCATCCTTGTTGGTCTTGTGGTCAAGGTCTGCTGTATTGGACCTGACGTAAAGTCTCGACGCAGTGTCATAAGCCCAACCTTCTCGGTCGTATACCAACGTTATCTGGTCTGTCACTGACTCGCTCCTTCCTATGGCGATTTCGGTTTCGGATTTGGTTATGGGTTTGGTGCCGGTGCCTATCACCGACTGAGCCCTTTCGTAGGCCGCAAGACGGTCTTCCCAGCCGTGGATCGGGCCCTGGGGCACGAGCTCGCCCCGGTTGATGAGGCTGCACACCCCTTCGAAGTCGCCCCGGTCCGCGACGGGACCGCAGTCGCGCATATTCCAGTACCACACGGCGGCCCTGGCAGCGAGGTCCTTACGCTGGGCGAGCAGGTCGGGATTCGATACCAGGTCAACACCCAAAACGGAGCTCAGGCGCTGATACGCGTCTCGCCAGGTGTTCATGATGTAACCCCGGCCGTGGTACCACCACTCGTCTCCGAGGAACGAGCGGTAGTACGCCTCGTCGCCGTACTCCTCCAGCGTGTTGAGCCAGTCCGTCTCCTGGCAGATGTTGGCGAGGAAGGCGGTTATTTGATTCTTGGTAACGATCCCGCCCTTCTTCATCTCGGGGACCAGGGCCGCACGATCCCCGGCGAGGTCATTGGAGACCGGGTCCGGATTCTGCGAGATCTCCGCGAGCTGGTCTACCGTGAACAGCTCCGCTGCAACAGCCCCTCCGCCGAGACTGCCTGTTATCGTACTCACGCTACCCTCCTTCCTCGGTGACTACCAGAAGCAGATCGAGCACCCGCAACTGGACACACACTCGCCGATTTTCCTTTGACGCAGGTATGTTCCTGCTCGGTTCGTCCTCGCGCATCTCTTGTGAGTCCCTTGTCTTGCTCCTCACAAGATATCCCCTTTCCTCTTCTTGCGATCTTTCACTCAACTGTTCCACAACCGAATGAATTCCGAATGAATTAGTGCTATTAGCAGGAAAATCGCATGGAAATCTGACCAAAAGCATTGCTCAAGAACTGCTCGGGGACTTCACGCAGGAGGCTGCCTCTTTCGGTCGCCTGTAGGCGCCGGGCGGCGAGCTTCGCGAACTCCTCTTCGAGCTCGGCGCCGACGAAGGCGCGGTTCAGCTCCTTGGTCGCCACCGCCGTCGTCCCCGAGCCATAGAACGGGTCGAAGACGAGGTCATCCTCGCCCGTCGAGACCAACAGCACGCGCCGCACGAGCCTCAAAGGCTTCCCCTTCGGGTGGTAGCCGTGTCGCTTCTGTCAACGTCTGGAAAGTTGTCGAGATGCGCCAGACGGAGGAGACTTGAGCATCAGGGTTCGGGCTATTAATGAGGTCGTAGTTGAAGGTGTGGCGAGCGCCTCTGCTCTTGCCGGCCCAGATGAGGTCTCGTACGCGTGGGTGAAGGCGGCGTGCAGCGCGTTCGGTACCGGATCTGGTGTCTCCCAGACGACGCCGTTCGTCATTCTTCGAAGGTACAAAACGCCCCGAGTTGGTCTTCCGCGCCTTCCTAAACAATGACGGTACACGAGACCTACGCTTCGAGCGGGCGGTCGTGGACTGACTCGACATGAGGAAATGCTAGCCGTCGGCCGCACGCGCGGGCCAGCACCTTCCTCGAGCTTCCTCGTCGGTTAGCCGGGGGCCGGGTACGGCGTTACAGAATAGGCGCTAACCCACGGGCACAATTGTCGTGCACACCCACATAGATGACCGGGCCGTAGCCGCCGTCACCTAACTCTACCGAAAGCCTTTCCCGGTGGGGAGATCTTGGATCTGATGAACTGAGCCCGCGCCCGGCGTTCGGGTTGGGCGAAGATTGGAACCTGTTTGCTATACTCGGGCCGTCACCTTGGGGCAGTTGCGCCTGGTATTCGGATCGGAGGAGGATCGGAACTGCCTGCTCGTCAAACCCGACAACGCCGGTGGTGGCCGGGCCGCTGGCGAGGAACCGGCATCACCGACGACGAAAGGAGTCCAATGTCCGGAATTGTGGATCTGGTGAAGCAGCACGAGTCCCCCGATGATCGTCAGACGAAGATCGTCGACGTGCTGGTGGACGCGTTCTCCGAACTCATGGCCGCGGACCCCGATGCGTTTCGGCACAAGTTCCGGAAGATGGCCGCCGGCCCGTTCGCCTTCTATCGCGGCAGCGCGCCCCTGTTCTACGGGGACATGGAGGGGGAGGAGGACCGTTGGGCGGATGAGCGCACCAGTCGCGTCTGGATCCAGGGTGACCTGCACGCGGAGAACTTCGGCACCTACATGGCCGGCGATGGGGTCTTCGTCTTCGACGTGAACGACTTCGATGAGGCCTACCTCGGTCACTTCACCTGGGACATCAAGCGAATGGTCGCGAGCGTGGCCCTGCTAGGGTGGATGAAGGCTATCTCGGACGCCAACATCGCGTCGCTGATCGAGACGTACGTCCGGGCCTACATGCAGCAGGTGCGGTACTTCGTCGACAGCGACCGCGACCATGAGTACTCGCTGCGACTGGATACTACCGATGGTGAGGTCCGGAAGATGTTGCTGAGGACCCGGCTGAACACCCGCGTCGACCTGCTCGACAATACGACCCTGGTCGACGAGGGTTTCGACCGGCGGTTCCGGCGCGGCCCCGGAGTCCGCGAGCTCGACGATACCGAACGGGCCGGGGTGCAGGCCGCCTACGAGGCGTACCTGGAGACGATCCCCGAGGCGAAGCGCTTCCGGAGCCTGACCTACCAGGTGAAAGACATCGTCGGTCGCAAGGGCTTTGGCATCGGCTCGGCCGGGCTCCCCGCCTACAACATCCTGGTGGAGGGCCCGACCCAGGCGCTGGAGAACGACGTGGTGCTGTCGATGAAGCAGGGCAACGTCGCGGCGCCCAGCCGGATCGTGCACGACGAGCGCATCGAGCGCTACTTCAAGCACCACGGGCACCGTACGGCGGTCTCGCAACGTGCGCTGCAGGCCCACGCCGACCCGTGGCTCGGCTACACGGAGATGGACGGGGTTGGCTTCGTCGTCTCCGAGCTCTCGCCCCATGTCGAGGACCTCGACTGGTCCGATTTCACCGAGCCCGAGGAGATGGCCCCGGTGCTGGACTACCTCGGTCGGGCGACCGCCAAGGTGCACTGTGTCGCGGACGAGGACTCCGACGCGACCATCGTCGGCTTCCAGACCGAGGATGAGATTGTCGAGGCGGTCAGTGGCAAGGAGGAGGAGTTCGTCAAGGAGATGGTGGACTTCGGCATGGGCTACTCCGAGATTGCCCGCGACGACCACCGGCTGTTCGTAGACGCTTTCCGCAACGGCCAGATCCCAGGTCTGTCGAGCCGATGACAAGCCGCTAGGATCACGAGACGCGAGCTAAATAGAGGGCTTCCTTTCCCTCCAAGCTCCGAGACGATAGGTGGGGCCGAAAGGAGCCTCGACCGAGTACGTTAGACGAACGCCACGGGCCGACACCAGCCACCGCTGGCGCCTCGAACTTTTATGGGGAAGCAGGCGACCTTGAAGCCGGTCGGGCGCGGGATCTTATCGAGGTTCACGAGCTTCTCGATCTGGCAGTATTCTCGCTCGATCCCCGCGAAGTGAGCCTCCCAGATGACCCGTCCGTCTCCGGTTTCTCGAAATTCTCTCGCCATGTCTTCGAACTTCCGGTCGAACCCGTACATGTCGACCCCGATCACTTTGATCCCCTGCTCTGCTAGCCAGAGCGTAGACTCGCGGGTCATGCCCGGCTGCTCGAAGTACTCCGTGCTCCCCAGGCCCCGATCCCGCCCGTTCATGATCATCACGATATCGAAAGGCTTGAGCGCGTAACCGATACGCCCCAGCGCCCCTTCGAGATCTTGCGCCGAGATCTTCTCGCCCGGTTTTTTGTGCCGAAGATCCAACACGACGCCGCCCGAGAAAAACCACTCGATAGGCAACTCGTCGATCTTTTTGGCCGGCTTCCCTTCGGATCGCGGACCGTAGTGCCAGGGCGCGTCGACGTGCGTGCCGGCGTGGGTTATGGCCGTCACCTCCTCAAACGCGGCTCCCTTGCCTCGGGAGTGGATGAGATCCTCCTCCTTCGCCCCGAAGGTGGTTTTGATCCAATCGAGCCCCTCGCGCTCGTGCGCGAGGTAGCGGATGCTCGGTTTCCAGGGCTCGTGCGGCGCGTCGGGGATGATGCCGACGCTGAGGTCTATCATCCGCGTGAAAGAAAAGCTATGCACCTCGGAACTGGTCCCTTTGGGCTCCGCACCCATCTTCGTCCTCCTTTCACAGAAGAAGCTCGCTACACCCTATCAAGCTCCGCTTTCGGATGCTTCTAAGGACGACGGCTAAAGATCCCTCAAGAGATGCTCCAGAACTGCTCGGAGATCTCACGTAGCAGGCCACCCCTTTTGGTAGCCTTTATACGCCGGGCGGCCAGCTCCGCGAACCCCTCTTCCAACTCTGCTCCCACGAAGGTGCGGTTTAGCTCCTTGGCCGCCACCGCCGTCGTTCCCGAACC
>JAIVIG010000174.1 GCA_020200675.1 Actinomycetota bacterium | reverse complement strand
AGGGGAACTACTTCTCCAAGCCGCTCTCGAGTGAAGCAGCATCAGAATTCCTGGCGAGTAGTATGCAAGGGTAAGCAAAACAGAGCATCTCGAACTGAGGGAGATCTGGCGCCCGATCACGTCCGCTCTCGCCGACTCGCTACCTTCCGCCCTGCTGCTCCCCCTCGTCATGGGGCGCGGGGTGGTCGAACGCGAAGAGCGTTACCTGGAGCGCGTCTTCGGCGAGGAGTACCTGCAGTACAAGACTCGAGTCCGGCGCTGGATCTGAACTTTTACGTGGTTCTCGGTGGCTTTGCCAGAGCGCCAAGCTGCCGCCCCGTGAAGGAGGTACAGCCTGTAGACCTACCGGTCGATACGGCCGGTCCGCCGTCTCTACCCACGCTGAAATGCACCTGTCAGGGCCTCGACAGCCATTGAGACGCCACCCGAAGAAAGCCCGTCAAGCCGTGGGATTAACCGGGACCCGGCTGCTCTTCTCTCGTGCGACCGCCCAGTTCCCTGTCGAGCAGGAAGAGAGACTCGCTCTTTTCGCCGACCATCTTTAGCGTGTCCACAACGTCTCCGGCGTTCTTTTCCTCCTCGACCTGCTCGGTCACGAACCACTGCAGGAAAGCCTGGCTCGCGTAATCGTTCTCTCTGATCGCCAGCCCGTAGAGGTCGTTTATCATGGCCGTGACCTCTCGCTCGTGCTCGAGCGCCTGCTCGAATACCTCCAGAGGCGAGCTAAAATCGACAACCGGCTGGTCCATCGCCTGCAGCACAACACGGCCGTTACGGGCCAGGATGAAGTCGTAGAACTTCATCGCATGTTCCATCTCCTCTTGTGACTGAGTCCGCATCCAGTGCGCGAATCCCGGAAGGTTCACCGACTCGCAGTACGCCGCCATCGAGAGGTACTGGTAGGCGGAATAGAACTCGTTTTTGATCTGCTCGTTCATCGCATCCTGGATCGCCTTATCGAGCATGGATATCTACCTCCCTGGTATTTTGTGTCCCGATCCTCCAATATAGCGATCTCTTCGCCCGACAGCTATAGGTCTCGTAGACGAGTCGGTCTATCTGCCAGTCGCGGAGAGTTGGTGTCCAATGGCGCTCTTTCGTCAGGCAACCTCGACGGGTTGGTGATGCAGCACCATCAATTGCACGGCGCGAAGAGCCAGGGCGGCGTAGGTGCGTCCATTATTATCGCTGAACTCGACCTCGAAGACATCGGGCGCGAGAGACTCGACTACGGTACCCACCTGACCGCGATACAGGCCTCGCTCCGGCAGGTCTTCGATCAATGCCACGACGTCAAGAAGGTTTATCTCGGTACTCACGGTTTCAATTCTATCTCAAAGCACATAGCAACTCGTCAGCCTGGGAAAGTCTTCTCCGCCACGCACGATCCAGCTACTACGGACTCTCGCACGTCTAGCCGTTCTTACTATCTCGAAATCTAGTACGTAGCGCTGTCCGTACTCATCCTGCTCGATTGGAACCGCATCCTGGGTACGAACCGCGGACAGTAGTGCGTCGCGTAACTCCTCGGCGTTATCAGCGGTCACCCCTATAGCAGCCGCGAAGACGCGTGCCTTGTGACGGCCTCGAGGATGTTCGAAGCTTAGACAGTAGTCGCGGAGTTTCTGAATATCCACAACGGCACGCTCGGCGTTCGGCAGCTTTATCTTTTCGTCGCCTCCTCGATGACCTCGATCTCCTCTTCCGTCAGCCCCTACAGTTCATAGACCAGGCTATCTGCTGGTCGGGGGCGGAGATCGAGAACCAGATCTCCGCCCGCTCCCGCTCGTTCGGCTCTACCATCCGGTCGTGCCGCTCCTTGTAAGTTGGCACCGGTTAAACGGCTCGTCTCTCCGCGCGGACCAAGCCGAAGATCGGTCCTTCCGCTTCCAGCTTTGTGATGTCCACGATCTCGGACGCGAAGCTGTGGATGTCTATGCCCACTAGCACGCCATCGGCGTCCACGTCTATTACCAGTTCCCTGTCCCCTTCGCCGACGACGACCTGCGTGCCATGCCCGTGCTCGGGATGCCTTGCGAGTGTAGTTCGAATCCTCGTGGGCATTGAACAGCGTCCCGTCCGCTGTGGTTATGACTATCCGTTGGTCCCTCATCGTCTTCTGGGCAGTCTTTACCGGCGCCTGCGATACACCTCGCGCCGGTGACCGACCGCGATTATGGTCACCTTCTCCTCCGCGTCATCCACCGAGTAAACCACCCGGTAGTCTCCCACTCGCAACCTGAAGTTGGGACTGCCCTTCAACCGCTTCGATTGGTCAGGACGCGGGTTCTCCGCTAAAGCTTGCAGCCGGTTTCCGACCCGCCTCGCGATATCCGGCGCCAGCGACTTGAGTTCACGCTCCGCCGAACGATTAATTGCTACCGCGTTAGGCAACGGATGCTATTCGTCTATCTCAGCGAGCGCCTCGTCCAGCGGCCGGGTTGGTTCCCCGGATCGCTCCGCCACGATCTCGAGGTCTAACAAGTCCTCCAGTTCCTCCCGAAGCTCCGGGTCGGCCACCACCTTCTCCATGAATTTGTCTCGCGCCTCCCGGTCCAGCGCGCTAAAGGCTGTCCAAAACACCTCGGCGGTCGCTTCCGATGAGGTCATAACCACGCTCCTTTCACCTATTACCCTCAACAATAGCGATCTCTTCCTCCGTCAACCCGTAAAGCTCGTAGACGAGGCAGTCTATCTGCCGGTCGGTCGCCTCGATCTGGCGCCCGATCACGTCCGCTCTCGCTCGATCCTCGCCTCTGCCAGCCTCTCGTGTAGCGCCAGCATCCGCCGAGTAGAAGGTCACCAAGCTATCGCCTCCAATCCCTCCACCTCGTTGAAATGAGTATCTCGAGAAACTAGGGTCAACTCATGCTGTTGGGCTGTGGCGGCGATCCAGATGTCGTTCTCGGGAATCGGTCGTCCTGCTTCGCGCAACTGGCTTTTGATCCTGCCGTAATGTCTTGCGGTAACAGTATCGCAAACGAGCACGGTGTTGCTGGCTGCAAACTCGCTTGCGCGTTCCAGGTTCTCTTCGATACGCGCCGATCTATAAGCCCCGAAGAAAAGCTCACCGAGAACGATGCTAGACAGGATGGTGTGAACCCCATTTTCCGGACAGTACCCATAGTCAACTTCCGGCTCTCAGGATGTGCTGCGCCTCGAATTCTACCGGTGGCAGATATCCCAGACTCGAGTGCAACCTCTTTTTGTTGTAG
>JAIVIG010000011.1 GCA_020200675.1 Actinomycetota bacterium | reverse complement strand
TTGGGACGCTTCGTGCGCAAGAGCTTGTCGTTTTCCAAGTCGGAGGAGATGCACGAGGTTTGTTTACGGCTCTATCTGCATACTTACAATCTCGCGCTTGTCTCCCGTGACTGAGCCACTACCACGCCCGTCTACTCTTCGCGACCCTCCAACCCCCGCCTGAACACGTCCCAGGCGAGCGTGGCGCACCGGATGCGGTTCGGAGCCTGGATGATGCCCTTTAGCGCGACGAGTTCCCCCAAGTTCTTCCTTCTCCCCGGTGCGCATCATCCCAAGAAATGCCTCTACCTCGGCTTCCATGCGGCCTCTGCCTTACATCGTTTCCGACTATCGCCTGTGTTGGAAGACCACTAGCCGGCTAGCTGGTACCGAACCGCGGGTTCTCTACGGGAAATATCGGTAAACGTCGCGGCGGTGCAGAAATCGGACGAACTCTACCTCGTCTTCCTCGACCACGATACCGATACGGTAGTCGCCCACTCGAATGCGATAGAAACCGCTCGATTCGCTTATCTTCGTCAGGTTCGGCACTTCGCGTAGCGTTTCGGCTGTTTCGACCCGCTCTATGGTTTCTCTTATCCGACGCCGCAGCGATTCGTCCCGGATCTTCCTCAGGTCTCGCTCGAAGCTTATACGGAATGCAGTCTTTACGCCTGATCCTCCAGGATCCTGAAGATTTCGTCGCGCTCGGCGCGTTCGGTCTGTTGGCCTTCTCGAATCGCTTCGGCGAAGGCAAAGTCTTCGAGGGCTTCGGCGAAAACCTCGCGCAGTAACCCGCGCTGCTCGTGCAACGTTTCGGTAAGCGCCGCTTTGAACGCCTCTTTGAGCGCGTCGCTGTCCGTTTCTCTTTGCGCCATCTTACTCTACCTCCAAACCCCGCCTCATAGCGTCCCAGGCGAGCGTGGCGCACCGGATGCGGTTCGGAGTCTGGATGATGCCCTTTAGCGCGACGAGTTCCCCAAGTTCTTCCTTCTCCTCGGTGCGCATCATCTCCAGGAATGCTTCTATCTCTCCTTCGGCCTCCTCGTAGTCCTTGCCCGAAAGGTGCTCGGTCAGCATGGAGGCGGAGGCCTGGCTTATGGAGCAGCCACGTCCGGTGAACGCCACCTCTTCGATCTTGCCGTTCCTCAAGTTCGCATAGACGGTTACCTGGTCCCCACACAACGGGTTGTTCAGATGCTCCTCTATGTCCGCGTTCTCCAGCTCGCCCCGGTTGCGGGGGCGCTGGTAATGGTCGAGGAGTATCTCTTTGTAGAAGCTCTGCATGGTGCAAAAATTGTATCAGCAAGGGTTCGTCGGTAACTATTGCCTCTTCCGGACGAGGTCGGCACCGACGCTTTCGAGGTTTGGCAGACCGGCGAGCACCATCGCCAGTTCCAACTCCTCCCCCAACAGCTCCAGCACGCGTTGAACGCCCGCGGCGCCGTCAACCGCGAGCCCTCACAGGACGGGGCGACCGACGAAGACGGCCCGCGCGCCGAGAGCCAGGGCCTTGAGAACGTCCGTCCCGCGCCGGACGCCGCCGTCGAGGTAGATCTCGACGCGTCCTCCGACCGCTTCGACGACGGCAGGCAGCGCCTCGACGCTCGCGGGAACACCGTCGAGCTGGCGTCCGCCGTGGGTCGAGACGACGACCCCTGTTGCCCCGTGCTCGACGGCGAGGGCTGCGTCCTCCGGGTGGAGAATGCCCTTGAGCACGACCGGCAGATCGGTCAACGACCGTAGCCACGCCACGTCCTCCCACGATAGAGCTTCGGGCTGCACATACGACAAGGGAGACTCGTCCTCGAAGTGCGCGAAGCGCAGGTCTTCGGGGAGTTCCGTCCCTGCATGGAGTTCGCGCTCCTTATGGCCGAACCTGGGGGCGTCCATCGTCAGCACGATCGCCCGGTATCCGGCGCGCTCCGCCCGGCGCACCAACCGCTTGGCGNCCACAGAGAACCCGCCGCGACCACGGCGACCTCTTCCAGGCTCGCCGTGGCGACGGTGCTCAAGGCCATCAGCGTTCTCGCTTCCCCGGCGCCGCGGGCCGTGGCCCGCTCGGCCTCGGGATGGGCGAGGGCGTGCAGACCGGTGGGGGCGACCAATATGGGCATATTCACGGGCGCGCCGAGCACCGTCGTGCGCGGATCTGCCTCCGCCACGCCCCGGAGCACGCGTGGGAGGAGGCGGAGCCGTTCGAAGGCGACACGCTCCTCCCGGAGCGTCAGCTCGTCGTCGGCCCCGCTCGAGTAGTAGGCCCAGGTGCCGGGGGAGAGGCGCTCCCGCGCCAGGCGCTCGTAGTCGTGGACGTTGATCGGCTCCACGCGCCCGAAGTTACCCCAGCAAGCCGTGGCGGCGGTGCCAGTCCTCCAGGGACTCCTCGGGGTACTCGGGGAAGTGCCGCTCGTTGCCGTCTTCGGGGATCTCGCACCACGGCGCCGCATAGTTCAGCATCAAGCGCACGCGCTCCGGGGGCTTCGGGAGTGGTGTGTCTATGGCGGAGGCGTAGGGATGAACGAGGTCCGGCCACATCGGGTTGAAGAGCCACAGGAAGCTGCCGCAGACCTTGCAGAAGTTGCGCTCCGAATGGCCGCGATCCTGGGCTCTCGCGGTGTAGACGGAGACATTCTCCTCGCCCTCGACCTCCAGCGTGTTCGCGTCGGCGCCGAGGTTGATGACGTAACCACCACCGCCCGCCGTCTTGCGGCAAATGGAGCAGTAGCACGCCTGATAAGGGTACGGCGTCTCCGACTCGACTCGGAAGCTTACCGATCCGCAGTGACACGATCCTTCTAGTAGCATGGCGTCCTCCCGTGAATCGTCTCGCTAGCTTGCCAGAATTCCGATCTTCCCTCAAGGGAAGTCTTTGCTCGCGACGATGTCGCTCTAATTCAGGTCAGGGAGAACCCCCGGAGGGAGGCAGGCTCCTCGTTACCGTCCACGACGGGCCCCGGGATGGTTAGGTGCTCTACGACGCGCTCGTGCGTATCGGCCGGATAGGAGCGGTCGCCGGGTGAGACCGGGCTTCCGGTGACGGTGTACCATTCGTCGGCTCCGGCGTACCTCACGTATATGCAGAGGTTCTCCGGGTCGAGCAATGTTTGGAGTTCCAGGTCTCCGGTCACGGCTCCCACCTCGTCGGTCAAAACGCCGCCCACGGTAGAACGGAAGATCGAGCGCCTCTCGTCCTCCCGGGCGCTCATCGCTACCCGCCCTCGCAAGCGTCGAGCATCTCCACCAGCGCCTCCTTCTCTTGCTCGTTGACGCTTAGGTCGTACTTGTCCTTGATCCCGATCCAGCGTACCGCGTAGTCGCACCACTCCGCCTCGTTGGGCGGCTTCCACGCCTCCGGCCCCTTGTCCCCTTTAGACTGATTCGCGTTGTCCTCGACGGAGAGCAGAACCTCCGGGTCGTTGGCGTAGCGTTCCCGCGCTTCGTTGTCCCAGGAAGACGCCCCGGAGCGCCAGGCGTTGGCGAGCGGGACCACGTGATCCGTGTCGATGTCCGACGGCTCGGTGTACGTCTTCGCCGTGTACGGGTCGAGCCACGTCCCCGACTCCACCTTGCACTCTCTCCCGACCTCGACACCCTCGCCGTCGCGGATCAGGGCGGCTTCGCGTGCGTCGCAGGAGGACTCGGGAGGGTCCCAGCCGAACTCGCTGGCCTTGCTCCAGTGGGGGAACTTCTCGCGGGAGTAGCCGCTCATGGAGCCCGATTCCGAGACCTTCAACCCATCGAGGGTAGTACCGGCGGAGGCCGCGTTACCCTGCGCCCCGCTGCTAGACCGACCGGAGAAGTACGCACACGAGGTCGCCAGGACAACCACCAGGAGCAGCAAGAACAACGTTCGGGCGGTGCTCTTGCTCACAAGCTTACCGTTCCGACCATGACAAAGCCTGAAGGACCGCGCGACAGAGCGCAGCGGAGAGGCGCTGCTCCACACCTATCTCCTGCGCCTTCTTCCGCCCCCTATCTTCACGCGCTTCGGGTTGAGGGCGACGTAGACGTGTCCGTCCTCGATCTTCAGCTCGTGGGTCGGGACGGCTTTCACGGCGGGGAGGCTCTTGGCCTCGCCGGTCTTTACGTCGAACTTCGCGCCGTGGAGGGGACATCTGATCTGCTCTCCCTCCAACCCGCCCTCGCTCAAATAAGCGAACTGGTGGGTGCAGACATCCTCGAAGGCGTAGAGTTCGCCGTCCACGTTGCACAGGGCCACGGGCCGCCCCTCGACCTGGTACTGCTTCACCTCGCCGGGGGCGACCTCGTCGGCCTTCGCCATCTTGTGGAACTCGGCCATCCTTTAGGCTGCCCGCTCCTCGAAGCCCAGCCCGATCTTCCCCTCTATAGCCCGGTCCAGCTTCTCCTTGAGGCCCCGCAAAGGAATGCGGCTGGTAACCTCACCGAAGAAGCCGTAAACGACGAGCTTCTCGGCCTCGCGACGCGGTATTCCCCGGCTCATCAGGTAGAAGAGCTCCACCTCGTCCACCTGACCTGTCGTCGAGCCGTGGGAGCACCTCACGTCGTCGGCCTGTATCTCCAGGCGCGGCAGGCTTACCGCGAACGCGTCGTTGGTGCCGAGGATGAGGTTGCGGTTGGTCTGGTAGGCGTCGGTCTTCTGCGCGCCTGGCTCGACCCGGATGAGGCCGGAAAAGATCGCGAGCGACTCGTCGCGCAGGGCCCCCTTGTAGAGGAGGTCCGAGTGCGCATTGGGCGCTATGTGATCTTGCAACGTGTGGTGGTCGAGGACCTGCTCCGTATCGGCGAAGTATAGCCCCAACATCTCCGAGTCACTCCCGGAAGCGGTCAGGCCCGCCTCTACGTTCGTCCTGGAGAGCTGCGAGCCCAAAGAGACGACGAGGCTGTTGATCGTGGCGTCCTTCTCGGTGAAGGAGCGGATGGTGTTGAAGTGCAACACGTTGCGCTCCCAGTTCTGCAGCGAGACGTAGCGCAGGTTTGCGCCCTCGCCGACGTAGAGCTCCACCGCGCCGTTGCTGAACGCCGGGTCTTCGTCGTCGGCGCTGGCGTACTCGTCTATGTACGTCACGCTCGCGCCCTCTTCGACCACCACGAGCGTGCGCGGCATGATCGAACCGACCACGTCGAGCCACCTGTAACTCTGGATTGGCACCTCCACGTCCACCCCGCGCGGCACGTACAGGAAAGACCCGCCGGAGAACGCCGCCGCGCTCAAAGCCGCGAACTTGTCGTAGTCCTCGGGCACGAGCCCGAAGAGGTACTCCCTGACCAGATCCTCGTGCTCCTCGAGCGCGGTGTGCAGGTCCGTAAAGACCACGCCCCTGCGCGCAAGCTCCTCATCCACCCTGCTAAACGCCGTCTCGGAGTTATGCTGAACGAGCAGGGCGGAGTTCTCCTCGCCCTCCCTTATGAGCGTTTGGACGGCCTCCGGGAGATCCTCCTCGCTCGTCACGTCCGGGCTCGGCGTGTACGGTGCGAAGTCCTCGATACTCACGTCCGAGATGTCCGTGTAGCGCCACGCCTCGTCCCTCAAGGTCGGCATCGGCATCCTCTCGAACGCGCGCCAAGCGTGTAAGCGCTTCTCCTTTAGCCACCCGGGCTCGCGCTTGAAATCGGACAGCGCCTCGACGACCTCGGGGTTTATACCCTTGCTTCTAAGAACCTCCGGCACTTCCTTCTGTTGCATATAACTCGCCTTTCGCTTCTCCCGAAAAAGGGGCGGGCTCTCCGAGAGAGCCCGCCCCACCAAACTGCTCCGCGTTCTACAAGTGCTTCGAAACCTAGCCGACCGAGCCTTCCATCTCCAGCTGGATCAGGCGGTTCAACTCGATGGCGTACTCGAGCGGAAGCTCCTTGGCGATCGGCTCGATAAAGCCGTTGACTACCATCGCCATCGCCTCTTCCTCCGAGAGCCCACGGCTCATCAGGTAGAAGAGCTGGTCCTCCCCGACCTTGGAGACGGTCGCCTCGTGCTCGGTGTTGACCTTCTTCTCCTCGATCTCGATGTACGGGTACGTGTCCGTCCGCGCGTTCTCATCCAGCAGGAGCGCGTCGCACTCCACCCGGCTCTTCGCGTTCTCCGCCCCCTCGTGTACCTTCAAAAGGCCGCGGTAGGTGGATCTGCCCGTACCCTTGGAGATGGACTTGGAGGTGATGAGGCTCGAGGTGTTGGGCGCCGCGTGGACGATCTTGCCGCCCGCGTCCTGGTGCTGCCCGTCACCGGCATAAGCGACCGAGAGAACCTCACCGCGAGCGCCCTCACCCGTGAGGTAGACCGCCGGGTACTTCATCGTGAGCTTGGAACCGAGGTTGCCGTCCACCCACTCGACCGTGGCGTTCTCCTGGGCCACGGCCCGCTTGGTCACCAGGTTATAGGTATTGTGCGACCAGTTCTGGATGGTCGAGTACCGGATGCGGGCGTTCGGCTTGGCGATCAGCTCGACGACCGCCGAGTGCAGCGAGTTCGTGGTGTACGTCGGGGCGGTGCAGCCCTCGATGTAGTGAACGTAGGAGCCCTCGTCGGCGATGATGAGCGTTCGCTCGAACTGGCCCATGTTCTCCGCGTTGATGCGGAAGTACGCCTGCAGCGGGATGTCGATGTGGACCCCCGGCGGGACGTAGACGAACGAGCCGCCCGACCAGACCGCGCTGTTTAGCGCCGAGAACTTATTGTCATCGGCCGGGATAATGGTCCCGAAGTACTCGCGCACGATGTCCTCGTGCTCGCGCAGGCCCGAGTCCATGTCCATGAACACGACGCCGGCGTTATCCCACTCCTCCTTCAGCGAGTGGTAGACGACCTCGGACTCATACTGGGCGCCCACACCGGCCAGCGACTCGCGCTCGGCCTGCGGGATACCCAGCTTCTCGAACGTGTTCTTGATATCGTCCGGCACGTCGTCCCAGGAGCGGCCCTGGTTCTCCATCGGCCGGATGTAGTAGTAGATCTCATCGAAGTCCAGCTCGTTCAGGTCGCCGCCCCACTGCGGGGTCGGCTTCTCGAAGAACGACTCCAGCGCCTTCAGCCGGTACTCAAGCATCCACTCGGGCTCGTCCTTGTGCTTGGAGATCATGGCGACGATCTCCGGGTCGATGCCCTTTCTCGGGGTCTTGAAGAAGTACTCCTCCGGATCGTGGAATCCGAATTTGTACTCGTCGAGCCCGAGCTCCTGAATGGTCCTGTCTTCTGGCATATCCGGTCCCTTCCCTAGCTCTGCGCCGCGGAGCCGAACTCCTGGCGCACCCAGTCGTAGCCCTTGTCCTCGAGCTCGTCGGCGAGCTCCTTGGCGCCCGAGGTCACGATCCTACCGTCGAGCATGACGTGGATGTGATCCGGCTCAATGTACCGCAAGATCCGCTGGTAATGCGTGATTATTATCGCGCTGAACTCGGGACCCCTCAGCTCGTTGACGCCCTTCGCCACGACCTGCAACGCGTCGATGTCGAGCCCGGAGTCGGTCTCGTCCATTATGGCGAGCTTGGGCTCGAGCATGAGCATCTGCAGGATCTCGTTGCGCTTCTTCTCGCCGCCGGAGAATCCCTCGTTGAGGTATCGCTCGGCGAACTTGGGGTCCATCTGCATGATGCGCATCTTCTCTTGCAGGAGCTTGAACATCTCCATGATGGAGAGCTCCTCCTCCCGCACGGAGTTGACGGCGGTGCGCAGGAAGTTGGCTACGCTAACGCCCGGCACCTCGCTCGGGTACTGGAACGCGAGGAACATGCCCAGCTTGGCCCGCTCGTCGGCCTCGAGCTCGAACACGTCCTGGTCCATGAAGGTCACCGTTCCGTCCGTGACCTCGTAACGCGGGTGCCCCATGAGCACGTTCGAGAGCGTACTCTTCCCAGAGCCGTTCGGGCCCATGATCGCGTGGATCTCGCCCTTGCCAACCTCGAGGTCGAGACCCTTGAGTATCTCGTTGTCGTCGATCTCGACGTGTAAGTTTTCTATCTTTAGCATCGAACCCCTGCCGTCGTTCTGTAAAACTTTGCTACTGTTTGTCCGCTCAATGATAACACAAACCCCCGGAAGAGACCGGAGAAATAAAAACAGGAACTCCTATTGAAAGGAGGAGAAATCGGCTTGTCTAAGCGTATTTTCTCTACACGACAGGTGTAGAGTCGTCTAACCGCGAGCCGTTGTCAATAGTCCTCGTCCGGGGTCTGCTTGTAACATTCTCTGAGGCTCGCATTATGGTCTTGTTGGGATTCTTTCTCAATAAGGTCTCGTCTCTACGGTCGCTCGAACACTCCTTGAACCACGACTGCCCGATCCTCTTGCAGGTTACGCGCCAGGTTCCGGAACATTTGGCCCAGGTCGGCGCCGAGCACCAGGTGCAGGCCGAGGGGTGGTAGCTCTCCGGACGCTGCGTCTGCCGCCGCGAGTCGTTCCCGGAACCATCGCAGGGCGGACGCTGTCTCGTCCATCCAGGCTAACTCTTCGAAGCCTGTGCCGGTGATCAGAGCGCGTACCTCTTCCGGTGGGCGCAGGAAGTTGATCTCCGGTCCGCGCGCCCAGGGGACCGGGAAGTAGATAGGCGCGACCGGTCCAGCCATGATCTCGTGCAGCGCCAGGTGACCGCCGGGACGCAGTACGCGCTGGATCTCCGCGAAGAGTCGTTCTTTGTCGGCGATGTTCATCGAGCTGTGCTGCATCCAAACCGCGTCGAAACTGGCATCCGAATGGGGCATGTCGAGCGCGCTGGCGTGACGGAAAGAGACGAGATCTCCGAGGCCGGTTCGGGTGGTGAGCATCTCCCCGGCGCGACAGAACTCCTCCGTAACGTCCAGCACCTCCACAGAGCAACCGATCTCGCTCGCGAGGGTTCGCGCCGGGCCGCCCAACCCACCCCCGACGTCGAGCACCCGCATCTCGGGCGTCACGCCGGCCAGGCGGGCCAGCTCCAGAGTCGCGTCCTTACCGCGAGTGTGGAACTGGTCCACAGGGGCGAGGTCATCGGCGGCGAGCGCGTCCGGGACCTTCCCGGCGGCGCGCAGCGCGGCGAGGATCCTCGCGGCGAGGTCGCCGCGACCGTAGTGCTCGCTCACCACGGTGCGGTCGTCGGCATGCTCGGTCACCGGGATCCACCTCCTTCGCTCGTGGCGTGGGCGGCTTGTTCTACCCCGAGGTCCTTTGGCTTTCCCCGCACCGCCCAGGCACGGGCGATGAGCCGGATCGAGCCATCCGCGGCGGTCGGCAGGCTCGCGCGCAGCCGCTCCCGGAGCGTGCCGCGGAGCGCCTCGCTCAACGACGCCGCGTACCCCGGTGCGGGTCCCTGCCCCCCGAGAAAAGGCGACCAGTAGTCTTCGAAGTCTTCGAAATGGGTCGGCACGTCTATGGCGCGGACCTCGACGTTGCGCAGTCCGGCCGCTCGAAAGAGTTCCGATAGGGGTTCCGGTCGGCAAAGGGGGAAGCGCCTCCCTTCGTCCAGCTCCGAGGCTTCCGGGTCGAGCGCCGCGGCCGCTTCCCAGAAGTGGCGCATGAGCTGCATCCGGCCCGCGTAGTCCCACACGTACGCTGCCACCGTGCCGCCGAGCCGTGTCACGCGCGTCATCTCGGCCACCGCCTCGCCCGGCTCGGGTACGAAGTTCAGAACCAACCCGGAGACGACCACGTCGAAGCGCGCGGCTCCGAACGGCAGCGCGCGTGCGTCGCCCGTCAAGAAACGGGCGCGGGCGTCGGCGATCGCTTTCCCTGCATGCGCGGCGTAACCGCGCGAAGGGTCTACCCCGCGCACCTCCTCGGGCGAGGCTAGCTCGAGAATCGTCTGGCTGAGGGCACCCGTGCCGCAGCCCACGTCCAGCCAGCGCTTGTCGGGAGGGATCTCGAGCCAGCGCAGGAACTCGCGGGCGACCAAGCGGCTCCACCGGCCCACGTAACGCTCGTAGGCGGTGCCGTCCGACCACGTGTCTTCGAGGGGCGAATCCATGCTCGTGCTCCTTTACTCCTCGCGGCCTCGCTAGAAGGCGTCGCGGTCCGATCCGGCGCGCACGATCATGCGCGTCTTTCGGAGCCTGGGCCGCGGTCCGACATGAGCATCCGGAGCACGGCGGCTTCGGCGCGCAGCACGCCGCGCGGGTCGGCCTTGCGCGAGAGGTAGCCGAGGGCGAACCCTTGGTCATCCACCGGGAGAGGAGTGACGCTGGTTATCCTGCCGACCTCTCTGTCGCCCTGGAAGATGGGAGCGTTGGCTCCAGGCGTAGGCCCTTCCACGGCGAGGCGGTGGAGCGTCTTGTTCGGGTGGCCGCGGTAGCGCATTCTCGCGACGGTCTCCTGGCCAGGATAGCAGCCCTTGGAGAAGCTTACGGCGCGTTCGAGGATACCGGCCTCGGCGGGAAAGTTTTCGGGGGTGATGTCCGAGCCGAAGCGCGGTGTGCCCGTTTCCACGCGGGCTGTTTCGTAGGCGTCGGAGCCAGCAAGGACGGCTCCGGCCCGAAGGAGATAATCCCTGGCCGCTCGTAATTCGTCCGCCGGACCCAGGAGGTCGAAGCCGGACACGGGTATCGCGACGCCGGCGGCGAGCAATCTCGCGCCTCCGACCTCAATCTCCGCCGATTCGTGCTCGGCCAGCCGGAGGCCGCCGAGCAGCTCCCCGGCTCGGGGACCGTAGAGGCCGAGGATGGCCCAGGAGGCGTCGGTCGAGAGGTCCTGGATCTCGACGCGGGAGAAGGGAGCGTAGCGGCCCAGGATCTCGCGGGCCGCCGCGGCGCCTTCCGGCTCGGTGTCGACCAGAATATCCTCACCGCTTTTCAGGGCGCGCAGGTCCGTCTGGATCTTCCCCTTGGGGTTAAGGAGTGCGGCGTAGATGCCGAGGCTTGGCTCTTTTGGCACCTGGTTCGTGAGTACGGCGTCGAGCAACCCTACGGGGTCTTTGCCGGCGAGCCGGAGCACGCTTCTGCCGGAGCGATCCACGATTGCCGCCCCGTTCTTGAGCGCTTCGTACCCGGCAAGACCGTCGTGAGGGGTATTCTCCGCCGCGGCGCGTTCGTGGGGCTTGCGCGGCGTCATGTTCTCGAGCTCTTCCGTGTGGGTATTCTCCATATATGTATTCTAAGCCATGAGGAGGCAGACAAGGTGGCGAAAGTCGTGGTGCTCGACGTGGACGGGACGTTGATGGACACGAACTACCTGCACACCGAGGCGTGGGCGCGGGCGTTCGAGCAGGTCGGACAGCGGACGGAGCGGGCGAAGATCCACAAACAGATCGGCAAAGGGTCGGACCTGCTGGTCCCCTTGTTCGTCGAGGATGAGGAGGCCCAAGAGAAGGCGAACGATCTGCACGAAGAGATCTACCTGAGCACGCAAGAGCACGGCGTCCCGCTCCCCGGAGCGAAGGAGCTCATCTCCTCGCTGGTCGAGCGGGGCTACTATGTCTGGTTCGTCACCAGTGCGGAGGACGAGGAGCTAGAGCACCACATGGAGCTTTTGGAGGCCGAGGGTAACATCTCCGGCGTCGTCAACTCCAGCGACGTGGAGAACTCGAAGCCCGCCCCCGACATATTCGAGGAGGCCCTACGCAGGGCCGGTTCCTCCCCCGACGAGACCGTCTCCATCGGCGACTCCATCTGGGACGTCGAGGCCGCCAACGAGGCCGGCGTGCGCACGGTCGGCGTCCTCTCCGGCGGGGCGTACGACGAGGAGGCCCTGAGGGTCGCCGGGGCCGTCGACGTGTACGAAAACTGCGCCGCGCTCCTGGATTCGAACTTCCCGGAAGAAGACTAGCCGTTCCGGACGAGGGAGGTGACTTGACGCCGCCGATTCTGTATACTGCCATTGCAGTCGAAGGTGGGTTACGGTCATGGAGCGCCACCCGTTGGACTAGGGTGGCGTTTTGTCGATACGGCCCAGAAAAGAGAAAGGCGGGCTCCGGTACATGCCCCAAGGAACGGTCAAGTGGTTCAACGACGAGAAGGGCTACGGCTTTATCTCCCCCGATGAGGGTGGCGAAGATCTCTTCGTGCACTACAGCGGGATAGCAGGCAGCGGGTTCAGGTCCCTCGAGGAAGGCACCAAGGTCTCCTACGAGGCGACCCGCGGCAAGAAGGGTATGCAGGCGGAGAACGTCAGCCCCGTCTAACATTAGACGGACAGCCCAAACGGTAGCGAAAGGGCCGGGGGATCCCGGCCCTCTTTTTTGCCCGCGCACCGTCTTCTATCTCCTACCCGATTGCTCCCGGAGAGCGGCGCGGGCGTCGGAGTAGACGCGGGGTAAGGGAAGACCGTTCTCCCGGGCGAGCCGGGCGGCATCGGCGTATTCTGGGGCAGCGACGAAGTCCTTCCCGTCGAGACTACCCACCTTTACGCGGCAGACGCCGTACGGTAACTCTACCTCGACGGTCCGGCGCTCGGCGACCGTGCGTCCCACCCCATTGTGCCGGACGCCCAGGGTTCCGGTCTCCCGCATGAGGAGTCGGGCGAGCCTCTCGCGGTCGCCGAGGCCGACGAGGGCGCAGAACTTGTAGGCGCCGCGGCCCTTTTTCATCACTATTGGTTCGAGCCACGCGTCGAGCGCCCCGGCGACTAGTAGCTTCTCGACCGCCGCGCCGAGGAGCTCGCCGGACGCGTCGTCCACGTTCGCCTCCAGAAGCTCTACTTCCCCGGTCGCGCCTTCGAGCTCGCCGACCACAGCCCGCAGGAGGTTCGGGGCGTGGTGGAGGGTCGTCCTTCCCGCCCCGTAGCCGGTCGCGCGCAGAATCATGGGAGGCGCGGCCTCGGTGAACGCTCCGCCTGTCAGGCTCGCCATGAGGGCCGCGCCGGTCGGGGTCGTCGTCTCGTGTGGTTCTTCGGTCCAGCGCACCCGCGAGCCTTCGAGGATAGCCAGCGTCGCGGGTCCCGGCACCGGCAGGGGGCCGTGGGCGGAAGGGACGGTGCCCATACCCATCGGCAGGGGTCCGCAACTCACAGTCCGCGCCCCGAGTAGTTCCAGGGCGACGCAACTCCCTACCACGTCCACTATCGAATCTACTGCCCCGACCTCGTGAAAGGTAACTTCCTCCGGCTCGCGTCCGTGTACGGAGCCCTCTGCTTCGGCCAGGAGCCGGAAGGCGACGATGGCCCTCTCGGCGCTCCTCCCGGGGAGATCTGCAGCCTCGATCAGACGCCGGACGTCGCGGAACGTGCGACGAACGTGCTGCTCCGGGTGCTCGACCGCTACGCGGAGCGCCCGGACCCCGCTGATCTCGACGGTCTTCGCCTCGATCTCGAAATCCACGCCGAGCTTCTCGAGCACGCGCGAGACCTCCGCAAGCGACGCCCCGGCGGAGGCGAGGGCGGCGAGGGTCATGTCGCCGGCGGCACCGCCGACGGGCTGGAAGTGAACGTGAACGGAAGCCCCGGAAAGGCCGGGCGCCCTACTCCTGGCTACCGCCGCCGGCGACCTTGCGGACGGTCAAGAGGGTTACGGCGAGGGCGACGGCCAGGAGGATGAGGGGACGCGGGTCGCTCCTTACGGCGTCGGTCAGGGGAGCAGTGTCCCCATTCTCCCCAACCTTGCGGGCCAGGTTCACCTGACGCTTGGCGGAGTCGAGTAACTCCTGCTGCTTGGCCTTGAGGTTAGCCTTGACGCGGTTCACCGCAGCCTGAAGGCGTTGGCGCACCGTCTGCTTGACCTGCTCGGCGATGACCTGAGGTTCGACGTGCCTGCGTAGATCGGTCATGTCCGGGGCCATGCCGGCCCGGATCTCGAACATCTCTCGTTCTATGCGCTCCGGTGTCTCGCTCATGGCCTAAGCTGCCCCTTCACCCACTCTATGTTCTGCTGGAGGACGGCTATCGTCCGGTGAGGCTTGGGGTCCAACGTCCGCAACCTGCTCGCGCCCACCGCGGCGAGCCCTCCCCCGATCAATAGAAGTATAACAGCATCTATGCCCGCCGCGACCCACAAGGGGAAGCCTGCTACCTCATGCATCAGGTACATCCCGGCCAGGAAGAAGAACACCAAAAACAGAGTTCCGTCCTGGCCAACTCGACCTGCTTGTTGACCAGCGCCTGTATCTGCGGCCGGAGCGCGTCGATTAACTCTTTAATGCTCCGGTCGGAGGGCGGAGGACCCTCCCTCAGCTCGCTGGAGAATCTCTCTACTCGTTCCTGTTGCTCCGTCACCCGATACCCCTTTCCTCTCAGAGCCCAAAACCGAAAAGTCCGGTGACCGTATTGTTACCCCTGCTTGTCCACCGATAATCTTCCGCGTCTAACATAGCATAAAGCACTTGTAGTATACACTCTTGGTGTATCATTGAGTACGTGTAGATGGTGGTGACCGTGTATCCGTCCGAAGGCGGGCGCGAGGGCATCTCGACGGGGGAGGAGAACTGGAGCTTTACAGGGCTTTGGGTATCGTGAGGGGGGATATCGTCGCCTTCGTGGGCGCCGGGGGGAAGTCTGGCGCGATCCTCCAGACTGCCGGCGAGCTCGGGGAGGCCGGGGTGCCGGTCCTCGTCGCCCCGACCACGAAGATGCTCGTGAGCGAGGCAGATAGGGTAGGATCTGTCGTGACCTCCGAAGACGGGGACGGGTTGCGCTCGAAGGTCACGGAGGCCCTCGCCGGACAGGGCGCCGTCGTGGCCGGGAGCGGGATCCTCTCGAAGAAACGGGTGAACGGCGTGGATCCAGCATGGATCCCGCAGCTCGCCCCGGATAACGGCGTGACCCTCGTCGAGGCCGACGGTTCCCGCCGTCGACCACTCAAGGGTACCGCGGTACACGAACCCCTCCTGCCTCACGGAGCCACCCTCGTGGTCGTCGTGGGCGGCATCCGCGTCCTGGGCGAGCCTTTAAGCGAGGAAAGGGTCCACCGCCCGGAGGTCTTCTCGGAGCTCACCGGCATCGGACCGGGCCACACCATCGACGCGGGCGCCTTTGCCCGTTCCCTCCTGGCCGGGGTCCGCAATGCCCCCGAAAAAGCTCGCCAGGCGGCGCTCCTGACCGCTCTGGCGCAGAGGCGTTAACAAGGTCGTCCTCAGCTCCCTCCCCAACGAGATGCCGGGACGGGTCTGGACGTTGTAGCCGTCAGCCGTCGACATTCAGTCCTCAGCAAAAAGCCTTCGAGGTCAGCCAGGAGCGGGACGACGCCCCTCAAAGGATCATACCCTCAGATCACGGTACACAAGAACCGATCGCGCAACAGAACCAGAATAAGCAGCAACCGTTCCCGACAAAACGCTTGACGGGTGCGCATCAAGCGCGTAGCATTGCTGCATATATATAAAACAATCCTGGGAGTGGGAAGTGACCCTGTGGCTAGACGTCGACCCGCGGAGTGGGGTGCCCATATACGTGCAACTCGTGGAGGGTGTGAGGCACGCGTTGGAGGTCGGGACGTTGAGGTCTGGCGACCGGTTGCCGACGGTGCGCAGGCTCGCGGGGGAGTTGACGATTGCGCCGAACACGGTGGTGAAGGCGTACAACGAGTTGCAGCGGATGGGTTTGATCGCGAGCCGTCCGGGGGTCGGGACGGTGGTCGTGGCGGATCCGGGGGAGACGGTGCGGGAGCAGCAGGTGGAGGCCCTTTACGAGCGGCTCGGCGTGCTCGTACGCGATGCGGCGGGGCTCGGTATCACGGAGGATGAGATCTGGGAGCGTTTCGCGTCGGAGTTCGAGCGGGTTCACGGACGCGCGGCGAGCGGGGAGAGAGCGTGACGGAAGAGTTGGCCGGTCGCGAGGCGGTGGAGCTAGGAGGATCTCCGGCGGCCATCGAGACTCGAGACCTCGTCGTCCGATATGGTAAGAAGCGGGCGGTGGCCGGCTTGAACCTTGAGGTGCCGCGCGGGACGGTCTACAGTTTCCTCGGACCCAACGGAGCGGGCAAAACGACCACCATAAAGACCCTGCTCGGCTTTCGGTCGCCGAACGGAGGTGAAGCACGGGTGCTCGGGTACGACGTCGTGCGGGAGAGCCTGGAGGCGCGGGCAAGAATTGGATTTTCCGGCGAGATCAGCAGCCTCTACGAGCACATGAACGTGATACGGCTCTGTAAGTTTTGCCGTGACGTAAGCCGGAGCTGGGATCAACCGCTGGTCGATCGTTACCTCGCTATCTTCGGGCTGCCCAAGGAGACGAAGGTACGCAGGCTCTCGAAAGGCCAGAAGGCACAGCTCGAGCTATGTCTGGCGCTCGGGAGCGACCCGGAGCTCCTCGTACTCGACGAGCCCACCTCCGGTCTGGATCCACTGGTGCGACGTACGTTCTTGGCGGTGCTCGTCGGCGAGGTTGCCACCGCCGGAAAGACCGTGTTCTTCTCCACGCACGTCCTGTCGGACGTAGAGGCGGTGGCGGACACGGTTGGCATCGTAAAGAGTGGCAGGATGCTCGTCAGCGGCGAGCTGGATCGCCTGCGGGAGACCCATAAGATCTTCAGGGTCGCCTATGCCGAAGCCCCGCCGGGGGAGGAAATTCGAGCATTGCGTGCGCTGCCCGACGTGTCGCAGGTCAAGCGAGAGGGACGCAGCGTACGGGTTCGGGTCCGAGGCGAAGTAGAGGCCGTCTACCGTGCCCTGCAAACACGGCCCTATCCGGTGCTCGACGTAGACGGCATCGGCATGAGCCTCGAGGACATCTTCCTCGAATATATTGAGGAGGAAGGCGGTGTTCGCTAAAGAGTGGCGGGACATTCGGTGGAAGTTGATTGCCGGAGCGGTGTTGGTTTTAGCGACCGGTTCGACTATCCCTTTTGGCGTAGGACCCGTAGCCTGGAGTTCGCCGGACGGAATCCCGTCGTTTCCACTGCTGTCTACAAGAGAAGGCCATTTCCTGGTGTGGCATGGGTGGTTCGGCACCGGGCTTGGCAACCCGCTCCTCTTCTTTCTAGCCGTCCTCCTTGGGGCAGGCTTGATCTCGGGCGAGGCGAGCCGCGGTTCGATCTTTCTCTTGCTCAGCAGGCCGATAAGCCGCAAACGTGTCTTGCTCACCAAGTATGTGGTAAGCGCGAGTGCCTTGTTCGTGGTCACCGTGCTTTTCGGCGTCGCGCTGCTCGTCTTCGCCGCCCTGTTAGGACACCCGCCGAGCGTGGCAGGCGTGATCATATCGACCGTACTGATGTGGTTGGGGTTGCTTTTCGTCCTGGGAACAGCGCTCGTCCTCTCGGTCGTGCTCGACAACACGCTGCTGGCAGCCGCGAGTACCGTCCTGGTCTGGATGCTAAGTATCTCAAAGATATAATTGGGCAATGCCACCATCACGTTACATTCGACTAACCGAGGAAGAAGACGTTCGACTGCGAGAGATCGAGCAAGCTCCTTACTTCAAACCCAAAGTGCGTCT
>JAIVIG010000173.1 GCA_020200675.1 Actinomycetota bacterium | reverse complement strand
GCATGGAGTCTGGCCGCGTGCAGGGCCCGCGCGCGGAGCGTCCCGCTCGGCCTCCCGCCGGGCAGAACCTGCGCCCCGAGCACCACCGCCGCCCCATCGATCTTTCCTGGGGCGGCGCTTCGCGGGAACACGGGCTCGCCGCGGTACAGCCGCACGAGCGTCCTAAGCTCGCCGAGAAGGGAGTCGGCTACGACCGTTTGCGGGGCTCGCTTCACCCTTCGCCGCCGTTGAGCGCCTTTCGCGCCCGTTCGAGGTCTTCGGGCGAGTTGACGTTCGTAAGCAGGAGGTCCGGGTTGCCGAACCGCCGCAGCTCCTCCTCCCGGACGTACCGTACGCCCGGCAGGACTTCGAGCAACTCGCGCACAGACCTTATCCTCCGGTCTAGGGCAGCGCTCACCGCGGGCCGTACCTCGCGTCCGTAAACGGCGCACAACGGGTGCAGCCGGCCCCCGGAGTCGGGCACGACGGCCGGTGCGTCGCCGGAGAGCAGGCCGAGCAGGTACCCCGCTAATTCTCCGGTTAGGAAAGGCATGTCGCCGGCGGCGACGAAGACGGCCCGGTGTCGCGCGGCGAGGAGTCCGGCCTCGATGCCGGCGAGCGGTCCCTGGCGACCGGGACGCAGGTCGGGAACGCACCGGGCTTCTGCTGGGACGTCCCCTCCCCCTCCGACGACGAGGATCTCGCCGCAGCGAGACGCCAGGGCGAGGCATACCCGGTCGAGGAGGGGTTTCTCGCCGACCATCAGCGGGAGCTTGTCCCGGCCCATCCGGCGGCTAATGCCGCCGGCCAGGATCACTCCGGTCGCTCCCGAGGTTCCGTTCGAGGGCGTCTCAGGAGCCAAACCGGGGGGCTGGTTCATTCCTCAACTCCGCTATGCGGCGTCTGAGGATCTCCACCTTGCGCCGTTGGGGGGCGGCGTAGGGCTCGCGGCTCAGGCGTTTGGTGAAGGCGAGGTTCACGGCGGCTTCGTGTACCTTCCTCGCGCGCCGCCACTCGGCGATACGTCCCGAGAAGATCAGGCGTAGATAGTAGAACGTCCGGGCGAAGTAGGTCGGAAGGATGGCGTACTCGTCCGCGCTAATCGTGCCCGCCGCCACCTCGTCCCTGAGCTCTCTGCGGATCGTCCGGCGCTCTATAGACAGCCATATCACGATTATGAGGACGTAGGCCAGGAGCACCAGTAACATCAGGAGGTACGCCAGGGGCCCGAAGAACGTCCCCAGAAAATTGAAGAGCGAGTGCATCAGGATCGCGGCCGCGAGCCCGAAGACCGGCAGGAGAACCTTCAGGAAGGACGAACGCACCCAGGGGATCAGGCCGATCCCGATTCCGGTGAGCGAGGTAAAGGCCGCGTGGCCGAAGCCCCCGAAGATGCGCCGGACGACGTAAATCTCCTCGCCGAGCTGAGCGTAGTAGCTGAGGTCCTCAACTATCGCGAACCCGAACCCCACCGCCGAGCCGTACACGATGCCGTCCATGACCCCCGAGAACTCGATGCCGCCCTTGCGCAACGAGACGATCGACGCGACCGCGAACGCGAGCAACAGCGCGAGCCCCTTGGCGCACTCCTCGACCACGGGCGCGACGAAGATGGCCGTCAGGGCCTCCCCCGCCTCGGCGCCGACCACCACGCTCAAGATCGTAGCGAAAAAGGTGTTGAAGAAAAGCGAGATCACGACCGCCCCCGTCATCCCCCAGAGGAAGACCGGGATCACGTACGTGAGCTCCTCCCGTTCGTAGAGGTCTATCGCCCGGATGAACAACAAGTACACCACGGTCTGCAAGACCCCGACCCCGACTAGCGTAACGTTCAAACCCCCGCCATCCAATCCTTCCTACACCTCCCCTCCGCTTCCCGCCGCCCGCGACGAGCGCGATTATACCCGCGAAGCCCCGCCGTTAGCGCCACGATGCCCCGAACGACCGGCCCGCGTGTTGATAGAATACGCGCTACCTCCGACAGGAAGAGGGTGGACGACGGACACACCGGAACAAGACCGAGAAGCCATCCTCACCGCGATGGGCCACCTCAGCCACGGCGTCTACGTGCTCGGGACGCGTAGGGGCCGCGAGATGACCGCCATGACCGCGTCCTGGGTCGCCCAGGTCTCCGAACGTCCCCCCTGCGTGGTGGTGTCCGTACGCGACGATCGCTACACCCACGACGTCATCCTGGAGAGCGCCACCTTCTCCCTGAGCGTCCTGCGCGAAGACCAGGTCGACGTCGCGACCCACTTCGCCGAGACCAGCGGCGAGTACCACGACAAGCTCCACGGCGTCCCTTACGGCCAGTCCCCCGGAGGCTCCCCCGTCCTCCTCGACTGCCTGGCCTACCTCGACTGCAGGGTCCTCGACTCCGCCCACGCCGGCGACCACACCGTATTTATAGGCGAGGTTACCGCCGGTGAATCCTACGATGGGCCCAGCTATCCCTTGCTCTACGACCCGACCGAGTACGAAAGCGCGTTGAGCTAGGTGCGAGGCAGAGTGGGAGACCGCCTGAAGGAGCTCGGCTACGAGCTCCCGAGCGTCCCGAAACCCGCCGGCTCCTACGTTCCCGCAACCAGCACCGGTCTCCTCCTCTTCACCGCCGGCCAGCTCCCGTACAAAGAAGGGCAACTCCGGTACACCGGAAAAGTCGATAAAGACGTCTCCGTCGAAGAAGCGAAGGAGGCCGCCTGCCTCTGCACCCTCAACGCCCTCGCCGCCGTCGAGGCCGAGGCCGGCTCTCTGGAGAACGTGCGCCGGGTAGTAAAGATCACGGGCTACATCGCCTCCGCCGCCGGCTTCAACCGCCAACCCGAGGTGATAAACGGCGCATCGGACTTCCTGGGCGAGATCTTCGGCGAGAGAGGAGCCCACGCCCGCAGCGCCGTCGGCGTCGCCGAACTCCCCCTCGACGCTCCCGTAGAAGTCGAGCTCATCGTCGAGCTCCGTTCTGTTACTTCGCGTACAGGCGAAGCATCAAGGGCATCGCGCTCACCCTCCTCGCGCTGGCGACGAGCATGTTCTGGTTCCCCGAGCCCGAACGGCCGGACCCGGAGGTGCTCGAGTTCCTGGCCGCGGAGAAGGAGTACCTCACCGGCGATTGGACGCTCGCGAAGGCGCTCATGAGCCTGCTGGTACCGGCCAGTCTCGCGGCGTTGGCCCTTGCTTTCTGGAAGCGCTCGCTCTTCTATGGATTAGCGGTAATCAACGCGATAATGCTAACCAAGATAGCGTGGAGCTTCTACTACGGTGGCGACTCGGGGCGAGCTTTACTACCGCCCGCTCTCGTGGGCGTGGCAATCTGCGACGCGGTGATCCTGTACGTCGCGCACCGCATGCGCGGGAAAGCGAGATCCTAACCCGTCGCGTCCAACGTCGCAGATCACTCCTAGAGGTATTCCCTCGCGCCGTAGGAGCATGGGAGAGGTGCAGTATAATTAGTTCGCCCGAACACGAAGTTGGGCGACAAGACTGATAGTCGAAAGGGAGATAACGATGGCACAACCGCAGGCGCAAAACGCGCCCATAAGACTCTACACCGGCGACTATTGCCCGTATTGCCGCAGGGTCAAGAAAGAGCTTGACAGGCTGGATCTTCCCTACGAAGAGGTCTACGCGGACGCCGACGGCCGGGAAGAGGTCACAAGGCTCTCGGGGCAGCGTGCGATCCCGATTCTCACCATCGGCGACGATGTGCTCGTGGACTCGAGCCACATCATCCGCGAGCTCCGCAAGCGTTTCGCCGCGTAACCGGGCCAGCCGCCGCTTAGTCGTTCAGCTCCTCGAGGACGTAGGAGACGTAGTAGGCGGCGGAGTCCTCGGGGCCGTTCTCCAGAAAGGCGCGGGCCTTTCCGATGGGGTCGGCCGTGACGTTCGGGAACTCGAGCACGAGGTCTTCGCCCCAGTCCGCCACCGAACGCCACGAGCCCTTCGGCTTGATGCGGCGGCGCAGGATCTCGCCGGCGTAGCAGCCATAGCCGCGCACGAGCGCGCCGAGGATCTGCGTACGAGCACCGCCCTCCGCCCTCTCGCCGAGGGTCGCGAGCAGATGTTCCTCGATCGCCGGCAACCCCTCGGGATCGTAACCCAGGTTTAAGTCCCAGTGCCGTTTGGCGGCTTCTTTGAAACCCTCGGCGCAGGCCCCGGCGTTCTTCGGGTCGTCGTGCAACACGAGGTCGAGTTGGAACCCAATAGCCGGCGAGCGTCCGCAGAAATAGCGGACCGAGGACGGCACGGGATAGGCCCCAAGGACCTCGAGAGGCGCGTCCGAGTACTCCGAGCCGCGGAGGACCGCCGCCGCCTTCAGCACGCTCTCCACGGTCTCTTCCTCCCAGGGACCGGTCTCGACCTCGACGAAGACGTCCTCCCCGCCCCGCCGGAGGTGGATCGGCATGACCGCCTCCCACCCCGTGGACGAGGAGATCTCTTCGAAGAGCTCGACGACCTCCTCGCCGCGCCGCCCCAACTCCTCGGCTACCCGCGAGATACAAGCCGCGCGCGAGGCGTCGCGTTCGATCTCGATGGTCTCGGCCAGGGGCTGCGAGGCGGGAACTTGCGATGGGTCGGCGAGGGGACCAGGAAGCTCCGTACTTCCTCCAGGAGTCTCACGCTGCCGGCGCCTCCAGAACATGCGCACAATCCCCATCTTTTCGGAACCTGGACCCGTGAGGATTCTAGCATCACAGACCACGACACGCGCACGGTTTACCTACTACCGCCTCCGTGTATAACCTACGCGCATGAGCAGATCCACAGACGATACAAACTCCAACCACCCTGGCGAACAGCAGCTGCTCCTGATCCGTCACGGCCAATCGACCGCCAACGCGAGCGGCGTCTGGCAGGGCCAGCTAGACTTCCCCCTCTCCGAAGAGGGCCGGCGCCAGGCCGCCACCGCGGGCCGGGCCTTGAAGGGAACAAAAATTTCCGGCGTCTACGCAAGCCCCCTCGCTCGTGCCTTCGAGACCGCCGAGATAGTGGCGCGCGAGGCCGACTTCTCCGGGGAGGTCATACCCATGCCGGGACTCGCGGAGCGTCACGGCGGCGTCCTCGAGGGTCATACCTGGGCCGAACAGGAGGCCCGCGACCCCGAGTTCGCCGAGAAGTTCCTCGCCCTCCCCGAGGAGGAACGCTGGGCTTTCGCCGCCGCCGAGACCGACGAAGAGATACTCGAAAGGTTCGAGGGTGCGCTCTCCAAGATCCGCTCTCGCCACCCCGTCCCCGACGGTGCCATAGTCGTCGTCACCCACGGCGGCGTCATGCGCGCGTTCCTGCGAGACCGTTTCGGACCCTCGGTCCTACCCGGCCACAAACGGACGCCGAACGCCTCCATCACCCGGTTGCTCTATGACCCGGCGGACCCGAACGCCGCACCACGACTTCTGGAGCTCGCTTCCACCAGCCACCTGTCCCGGGAAGAGGAGAGGCAAACGCGGACCGAGTAGCCTGATCTGCTCCGGTACGGTCGCCAGAAGTTGCCTCAGACCGGGCCCGGTCCCGAGACACGGCTCAAGAGCAGAGCAACCGAGAACATCGTGCAAAACAGCCCGGCCACGATGAGCGCGGACCACACGCCATAGGCCGCGTAAGTCAAAACGACATACACCACCAGCAACGCTGGAGTGACGGTGGTCCGCGCCACTACCCGCAGGACAGTGGAGAGTCTCCTGTTC
>JAIVIG010000172.1 GCA_020200675.1 Actinomycetota bacterium | reverse complement strand
GTCGCCTCCACGACCCGCGTCACCTCCTCGTCGTTGACCACGGGCCGGTACCCCCGCTGGTACTCGAAAGAGTAGGAGGCGTCGTGCGCCGCCGTGATCCCCCCGATTATCCGCTCCATCGTCTCCGGCACCTTCGCCCGGACCTCTTCGTCCAGGGTGCGGACGGTGCCTACCATCTCGACCGTCCCAGGAATGACGTTGTGCGTCGTGCCGCCCGCGAACTTCGTCACCGAGACGACCACGTTCTCCAGGGGATTGACATTGCGCGAGACGACGTGCTGCAAGTTCGCCACCACCTGGGCCCCGATGGCGATGGCGTCGGCAGTTTGATGAGGCATCGCCGCGTGGCCGCCCCTACCGTTTATCGAGATCTCGAACGTGTCGGGCGCCGCTAACATCGGGCCGTAGACCACCCCGATCTTCCCGACCTCGAGCCCCGACCACAGATGGATGCCGACGATAGCGTCCACCCCCTCCATAACACCCGCCTCGACCATCTCCTCGGCGCCTCCGGGGTAGAGCTCCTCGGCATGCTGGAACAGGAATCGGACCTCCCCGTTTATCTCCTCCCGCATCCCGATGAGTACCTTCGCCGCCCCAAGCAGCATCGCCGTGTGCCCGTCGTGCCCGCAGGCGTGCATCACACCCGGGTTCTTCGAGACGAACTCGAAGTCGTTCTCCTCTTCGATGGGCAAGGCATCCATGTCCGCCCGCAGGGCGACGACGCGCCCATGCCCCTCGCCAACCAGCCGCGCTACCACGCTCGTCGGCGTGGGTCTGGAGAGCTCTAAGCCGCCGAAGGACTCGAGCGTCTCGTAGACGAACCTGGAGGTCTCTTTCTCCTGAAAGGACAGCTCGGGGTTGCGGTGCAGGTGTCTCCGCCACCCTATGACCTGGTCCCCCATGTCCTCGACGCGGCTGCTGATAGTCGCCGTCTCGATGATCCTCTACCCCTTTCTCCGGCCGTTCCCCAACGGTCGGTTCAACCTCGCAATATATGCCTCTTGAGAAGACGACGCAATTGTCCCGCTGGCCTAAGTTTCCCCGGCCAGCTTGAGCAGCGTCCGGTAGAGGACTTCCGCTCCGGCGGTGCAGTCATCCTTCGAGCTGTATTCGGCGGGGTTGTGGCTCAGGCCGTCTTTGGAGCGTACGAAGATCATCCCTATGGGACACAGCTCCGTGAGGTGCATCCCGTCGTGTCCGGCCCCGCTCGCGAGCCCGAAGGGCTCGAAGCCCAGAGTCTCGCACGCCTCCCGCGCGGCGTCCTGGACGAGGGCTGAGCAGGGAGCTGGTGGTAGCCTCTGGAGGGTCTTCGTCTCGAGTTCGACGTCACGCTTCTCGCATAGGAGCGCCGCTTCGTGCATTATCCTCGCTTCCACGTCGTCCCGTACGTCTTCGTCGATGTCGCGCAGGTCGAGCGAGAAGGAGACCTGCCCGGGGACTATGTTGATGCCGCCGGGCGAGAGGTCGAGCTGACCAACGGTGCCCACGCTCGTGCCAGTCCTCGCTGCCTCACGTTCGATCCTGCCGATCACCTCCGCCGCGGCGGCCAAGGCGTCGCGCCGGAGGTTCATGGGCGTGGTGCCCGCGTGCGCCGCCTCCCCGGCAAGGGTGAACCTGAGCCACGCCGGACCGGCGATGCCGGTGACCACGCCGACCGGGAGGTTCTTGCTCTCCAGGATTCTGCCCTGCTCGATGTGTAGCTCGACGTACGCATAGACCGAGCCCGGCGCACGCGCGACCTCGTCTATCCTCCCGGGGTCGAGGCCGGAAGCACGCATGGCTTCTGCTATCGACACACCGTTCTCGTCCTCGTTGGCGAGATGCTCGGGGGTGAGGGTGCCGGCGGTCGCCCGGCTTCCGATCATGCCGAAGGAGAAACGTGCTCCCTCCTCGTCGGTAAACGCGACGACCTCCACGGGACGCTCCGTCTCGACGCCCCGCTCGTCCATGGTCTGCAGCGCCTCCACCGCCCCGAGCGCGCCCAGAGGCCCGTCGAAGTCGCCACCGTTCCGGACGGAGTCGACGTGCGAGCCGGTGAGGACGACCGGGGCATCCTCCACGCGGCCCTCGCGACGGCCGATGAGGTTGCCTGCCGCGTCCTCGCGCACCGCCAGACCGGCCTCCCGCATGTAGGAGGCGACGAGGTCCTTCGCGGCCCACTCCTCTTCGGTGAAGGAGAGGCGGGTGACGCCACCGCCCTCGGATTTGCCGATCTCCGCGAGCTCGGAGAGGCGAGACCAGAGACGGTCTGCGTCGATCTCCCCGGTGGAGCTAGCGCGCACTCTTTACGCCCTTGCGACGCATGGTGTCATACGAGCCCGCGGCCTTGAAGGCACGGACGGCCCTGAGTCCTTCGGCTCCGGCCGCCGGCCCCCGAGCGAGGGTACGTGACTGACGGCTCCGCCAGCGCGGGTTCGACGAGCTGGTCGATGCGGTCGTAGGAGGCCGAGATCTCCCGCAGCTGCTCGGGGGTAGGAAGCTTCACCATGCGGTTCTCCTCTCCGCGCCGGCGTCCCCGCGCGTGGGTACACAATGTTAGGAGCGGAACGGTTCCACTCCCCCACCACGAGACACCATAAAGACCCCCCACACGCGAGTCAAACCGGCCGGGGTCCAAAAAGAAAGAGGGCCCGCGCGATGCGGACCCTCTCGGACTTCCTTTGCTACTCCCCGGACCAGCTACGCATGCCCGAAGCCGCGACGGCCCCTGAGCCGCCGAGACGCTCCGCTCTTAGCTCCGGACACGCCGCCAAACCCTGGTGAGCCCGCTTTCTTCCTGTTCTCCCGAGCCTTCGCGGCGCTCCGATCTCTCCTGGGTCTCGCGTTCGCCGCCGGTCATCCCTTCGTCCCCGACGCCGCCGGGTTCGCCGCCACCGCGCCCGGACATTCTTTCTTCGGACGATTCGGGCCTCCCCGTCGCACCAGAAGCACCGAGGTTCTCGCGCTCATCGATCCCGCCACGACCCTCGCCTCCGCGGTAACCTTCTTCCTCCATACGACCCCGGTCGCCAACGTCGCCGCGCTCACCGGGCTCTCCGAGAACGCCGGCCTCGCGGAGTCGACCGGTGGCACGGCCGGGCTCGCCCGTCGTCTCGAGGTCCGGGATGCCACCCGACGCGGTAGATCCACCGGTCCCCGTCGCGCCCATCGACGGCTCACGGTCCATGTCCTCGCGGTTGCGATACTCCTCCTGGCCGAGGGGTTCACGCTCCCTTTCGTCGTCCACGTCTTTGTCCTGGGCGCCGCCCATGGAATGCCCCGCATGCCGCGCGGCCTCCGTCTGGTCACCCCGCCTCGTGTCGTCCCCAACCCTCGTCCCGCCTGCCGCGGCTCCACCGGCGGCGGCCCCGGAGTGCCGGTCGTAGGAACCACGCTCCGCGGAGGACGCTACGCTCTCGAGGCCGTAATGGCTCCGGATCCTGTCCTCGAACTCACCGGTGACGTCGTCGTCGTCGCTGTAGGTGGGGGCGTCCTTGACGTGTTCTTTGGAATCGGAGACCTCTATGGCGCGGTCCTGATCGTTGACGCGTACCATCTCCATGGGGATCAGGGTGGTCCCCGAGAGCCCGAAGAGACCCATTCTTACGCCTATGTACTCCTCGCGGTCGGTCTCGTCCACGAACAAGTCGTCGACCTTGCCTATCTTGTCGCCGTCGCGATCGTAGACGGTGTAGTCTTCATACCTCTCCTCTAATTCCCTCATCCGATCGTCAGCCACAGTATGCTCCTCCTTGCAACCTTTGCTTCCACGCGGTAAGTGCATACCCCACCGCCAACGTAGAGTAAACATACGCTACCGTGTCGAATACCGGCGGATACGGGAGGGGCCACGCGGCGCGAGACACGCGTCTATACTTCCGGCGAAGCTGGTCTACAGACGGGGCGAGGTTGGTCCGCAAAGCATGGATTCTTCGAAACATATCCTGGCCGTGGATGTGGGTTCGTCCTCGGTGCGATGCTCCCTCTACGACGGCACGGGCACGCTCGCGAAGGGGACCGGCGTAAACTTCCCGCACGGGTTCGCGACGACCCGGGACGGCGGGGCCACGCTGGACGCCGACGAGCTCTGCGAGTTGATCTTCGCGGCGGTGAACGAGACGTATGCTCGCATCCAGGAAAGGAACATGAGCGTCGTCGGGGTGGCGTTGAGCACGTTCTGGCAC
>JAIVIG010000427.1 GCA_020200675.1 Actinomycetota bacterium | reverse complement strand
CTCTTCGTCCGCCTGCGGACCGCCGACGACCTGCGGGCGTACCTGGATCACCCTGACCACCGCGCCGTGGTCGAGAAGCTCGACGTCCTCACCACCGGCCGCCTCGTCGTCGACTACGACCACGAGCCCTAACGAGAACGAGATCCCTTGCAAGAGCCGGACTACAAGAACGTCACCCCGCGCGAACTGAAGGAGAAGCTCGACCGGGGTGAGGAGCCGATCCTGCTCGACGTGCGGGAGCCGTGGGAGTTCTCCCTCGCCCGGATAGAAGGTTCCAGGCTCGTACCGATGGCGGAAATTTTCGATCGCCTCTCCGACCTCGATCCCCACGCCGAGACGATCGTCATCTGCCACCACGGCGCCCGAAGCGCCTACGTGACCCGCATCCTGGACCGCTCCGACTTCGAAAGCGCCTACAACCTCGAGGGCGGGCTCGACGGCTACGCGTCCGTGGACGCCTCGGTGCCGCGTTACTAGGCGTCAACCGCCGCTCCTCTCAGCAGGATTGGACGGGCACGCAACACCGCGAGAGGCCGAACCCGACGACCGAAAAAATGGATCTCCTCGCGCTAGTGCCGTTTATACTTTCGGCTGTCCGTGCTAGGATTAGTTTGCTTTTGTTAACTTCATAGGAGGTAACAGGTGAACAAGCCTGTGTTGATAGTGGTAGTGCTGGCGCTGATACTGGTGGCGTCTGTACCGGCCCTGACCCAGACGGCGCCCACCAACGACATCGAAGCGAGCCCCGTACAGGAGACGGATACCGTACAGTACGCGGAAGACGCCAGTGTTGACCCTGCCGCCGTTCCGGCCCCCGCTCCTGAACCAGCGTCCGTCTCGACTCCCGACCCGGCCCCTGTTCCCGCTCCGGTAGGAGCCACGGTCGGTTGCGGGATACTGTACGGGGACCCCGCCGCAATTTGCGAGGTGGACGCGGAGGGCTTCATCACGCTGCCCGACGGCTCTACCGCCCCCGTCCTCGTCCGGCCTGACGGGACCGCGTACGTACAGGACGCGAGCGGTGGGCTCATCCTGATCGGCGAGGGAGCTTCGTTCATAACGGGCTTGGATGCTGCCGAAGTTGCCCCGCAAGAGCAGCCGCCTGTCGCAGAACCTGTGGCAGAAGAGCCTGTTGCAGAGGAGACTGTCGCAGAGCCGGTGACGCCTGTGCTTTAAGAGTACATTCGAAGCTTGACGAAAGATGCCCGTATCGCCAGGGGTAAGGGCGAATAACATCTGACACGCGCCTGATCACGGTCAGGCGCGTGGTCTTCTCAACCACCACCGATCAGATAGCGGTCCCGCAAGGCGTGAGCATGCGGAAGGCCAGCAAGAGCGTTTAGATGTCCAGCATAAAGCTGGAGCGATCCGTTAAGATCGAACGCGAGGACTTCTAAGAATACCTCGAGGGCCGCCGCTACCGTCCGACGAGCTATCAACTTAGGAGTAGCCTCTTCCGAGAGACCCTTTCTGCCTCCGGCAAGAGCTTTCCCTGTATACCCTGGACAAGAGAAGTCCATCGCCTCCCCACTCGTGCCCATCTCGGACAAGTCCCGTTATGTCAACGTAGATCTGAGTACTACGAAGCACTATTTCTTGTCGTGTCCGTTTTCTCGTGAAAAGTATTTACTTGTGTGTAGTTTCAAACTAGAATGAAACGACAGTCACGAGATACCCTGCGGATAGTAGCTTGAGGGAAGGGATATTACGTATGATAAGACGCATCGGTTTGCTTGTTACGGTGTTGGGAGCGATGCTGCTCGCATGTACGGGGGTGGTGCTGGCGCAGCAGACCACTGGGCCCGACGCTTCGCAGCGAACGACGCCCTCCAGCCCTCCGAAGACCCCGACGAACAAGATCCCAGACCAGTACATCGTCGTGCTCAAGGATGACGCGCGCGACCCCACGGCGGTCGCGCGGGAGCATGCCCAGCGGCACGGCCTCGAGGTCCTGCAGACCTACCGGTACGCGATCAAGGGCTATGCCGCGCGCATCCCGGCCAGCCGCCTGGACGACGTGCGCGCCGAAGAGCAGGTCGACTACGTCGAGGCCGACCAAGAGGTGAGGGCTGTGGCTCAGACGACGCCCTGGGGGATCACGAAGGTCGGGGGGGATGTGAGCCCGACGAATAGCCCGGTGGGGGGAACGAGCCCCACGGATCCGAGCTCGACCGTTAGCGCCTACATCATCGACACCGGGATCGACACGAACCATGCGGACCTCAAGGTGACGGGCCACGTGAATCCTTCCGGCGCCGGTGGCGGGAACAAGGATTGCAACGGACACGGCACCCACGTCGCCGGTACTGTGGCGGCCAAGGACAATGCCCAGGACGTGGTGGGCTCTCCTTCCGGCGTTTCGCTGTACGGTGTGAAGGTGCTCAGTTGCTCCGGCTCCGGGACCTGGTCCGGTGTCATCAAGGGTATCGACTGGGTGACGGCCAACGCGAAGAAGCCGGCGGTGGCCAACATGAGCCTCGGCGGCGGGGCGAGCGACGCGGTCGATCAGGCGGTGAAGAACTCGGCCTCTAAGGGTATCTTCTACGCGGTGGCCGCAGGCAACGACAACGTCGATGCCTGCACCAACTCCCCGGCACGGGCCGGCGCGGGTACCGATAACGGCGTCATGACGGTGGGCGCGACCGACAAGAACGACGCCAAGGCCTCCTTCAGCAACTACGGCTCCTGCGTCGACATCTGGGCGCCTGGCGTGAGCATCCTTTCGACGAAGAAGGGCGGCGGCATGACGACTATGTCGGGCACCTCCATGGCCTCGCCGCACGGGGCGGGTGGGGGCGCGCTCTACCTCACGAAGAACATGGGTGCGAGCCCGAGCTCCGTTGAGGGTGCGTTGAAGAACGCCGCACAGTCGACGGCTCCAGGCAAGCGGCTGTACGTGGGTGCGTTCTAGAAGTTAGGGCCCTCAAAATCAGAACCCTAAAGGCCGGAGGGCCGGGCTACTCCCCGGCCCTCTTCCATGCCCGAGAAGAGTTCGTGCACCCCGTTGAGCGCATGTCTTCGAGACGTGGGGAGTGTTCGAGCCGTACAGACGGCTAGTCCTTCGGGCGTGGCGGAGCGTTCGGCGAGCATCCTCGCGGCCTCCGACGCCTCGGTGTCGCCGGAGATCTCGAAGTTCAGGACGACGGGTTCCGGGTCTTCCAGGCCGAGCTCCTCTTCCACCACGCGCCGGAGCTCATCCTCCTCGCGTCCGGTTTTTTGGGAGACCTCGCGAGCCACCGACGTGGGGTCAAGCTCCTGGCAGACAGCGATGCCGCCCCCCAAGCGCCGCTCCCACCACCATTCGGCCTCCACGCCGGTGAAGTTCTCCTCCACGAGCATCGTTGCCTTGTCGGCGAGAAACTGGTTCAGGTACTCGGGCATGAGCCCATACTACAACAGCGCGACCTCCCCGCCCTCGCGCAGATGTAATCGACCCTCCTCGTGAACGGCAGAGGTGCCGCGTGCGACGCCGAGGGAAACGACTGACGGCCGAAGCGGTACGTCCTCGCGCGTCCCGTAAGGGACTATGGGCGGTTACGCGAGGCGTCCCGGCGAGGCTTCGGGAGACCCACCAGCGCCCGGGGGATCGGTTCGTATCGGCTTTTTCTTCGACAACCATCCCGGCGCGGGGGAGGGGCGCTTCTTATAATGAGTTACGTGGTGTTCGAGGGACGCCCGGGCGTCCGGGAGAGGTAGAGATGCTGCTGGTTCGGGATTCCATGACGCAAGAGGTCGTGACGGCCGCGCCGCAGACCACGGCCGCCGAGGCCCTGGCGCTTTGCCGGGGGAACAGGATCCGGCACCTGCCGGTCCTCCAGGGAGGGCGGCTGGTCGGTGTGATCTCCGACCGCGACCTGCGCGCGGCGACGCCCGCACTGGGCGACCCGGCTCGGGCGGAGGCGCTGGATCGCATCCGGGTCGCCGACGAGATGGCCCGGGACGTGGTGACGGCCCGCCCCGAGGACCCGATAGAGGATGCGGCGATGACCATGTACGAGAGGAAGATCGGCTGCCTTCCCGTAGTCGACGGGGAGGACCTCGTAGGCATCGTGACCTCCTCGGACGTTCTGAGGGCGCTCGTGCCGGCTCGTCGGCGCGCACGAGCCCGGCAGCCGCCTCGAGGTCGCCCTCCCGAGCCGCTCTGGCTCCCTGGCCGAGGTCACCGGGATCATCCGGGACGAGGGAGTAGACATCGTGAGCGTTCTCGCCTCCTCCGAGCACGAGGACGAGGCCGGAGAACGCGTCGCGGTCCTTAGAGTAGCCACCATAGACCCAAAGGAGGTCGTGGACAGCCTGAGCGCGGCGGGGTACCGGATCCTCTGGCCGCCGGCAGGGCCCGGAGCGAGGTCCGCGTGAGTGGCAGGGCTGCCTTCGTCCACGACGTGGCGCTCGAGGAGTACGGGTTTGGCGGCGACCACCCGTTCAACCCGGTGAGGCTCAGGATGACCATCGAGCTCTGCGAGTCGCTGGGGCTTTTGGAAGGGTACCCGTTCGTCGAGCCCGCGCCGGCGACGGACGAGGATCTGAGGACCGTTCACTACATGAGCTACGTGCGCCGCGTGCAGCAGGCC